>JAFPNP010000038.1 GCA_017411125.1 Kiritimatiellia bacterium | reverse complement strand
CTTCACGATTCCGGGAGGGTGCGCGAAGGCGTGACACCGATCGGCGAGATCGAGTGGCGGGACGGCACGCTGGTGTCGCGCAGCCCCGGAAGCGGGGAACGCGCATGGACGCGCCCCGCCAACCTTGCGGAGGCGCGTCTCGAAACCGACGCGGCGCGTTGGGGACAACGCGCCCTACCATTGCTTTCGCTCGCCGACGGACGCGAACTGCTGGCGGCGGCGTTCACCGTCGTGCCGTTCGCGCGCGGCCCGCTGCCGGAACCGTCGTTCGGCGACGGCGTCACTCCGCCGGCGTGCGCGGCGTTCCGCCTGTTCCTCGGCCTCGACGGCAAAGGCGATGCGTTCCGCGTGATGCGCGGCGAGCCGGACGACTTCCTCGTCTGCGCAAGGCGTTTCGGCGGCGAATGGCGCGTCGGGGCGTTCACGGCGGACGCCACGACGCTTACGCTGCGCTTCGAGGACGTATGGGAACTCGCGCCGCCCGAACTGCGCTCTACGCTGTACGACGTGGACGTTATGCGGGACGGAGAGCCCGCCACGCTTCGCGGAATCGCGCCCGACGCCCGCATTTTCACAGACCTCGCCGCCAACGGCGGCTTTTTCATGAAATTCGTCCCGTCCACTTCCGCCCAATGACCGACGCGCACTACCATAGAAACGGATACGCGACGTTCTTCTCGACCGGCGCGCGCGAGTACCGTTTTCTCGGCGTCCATCCGTGGGAGGCGTCCGCAGCCTGGAACAAGGAACGCGAAGCGTCTCTCCGCGATGCGCTTGCGGCGGACGCGCACGCAGGCGTAGGCGAAATCGGGCTCGACCGCCTGAAAGAGAAGTCGATACCGTCCACGCAGCGGGAAGCGTTCGCGGCGCAGCTCGCCATTGCCGCGGATCTGCGCAGGCCGGTCGTCCTGCACGGCGCGAAATGCTGGGGCGAAGTTGCGGCGGCGTGCCGTCCCTGCGCCGAACGCATTCCGGCGTTTCTGTTCCACGGTTTTTCCAGAAGCGGCGGACTGCTGCCCGCGATCTACGCGCTCAACGGATTCGTAGGCGTCGGCGCGGCGCTGCTCAACGACCATGCAGTGAACTACCGGGCGCTCGCCAAGGAGATAGCGCCCGACCGTCTGCTCGTCGAGACGGACGCGGACTGCGGCAGCGGCGAAGCGCGGCCATCGGCGGAGGACATATTGAGGAAACTCGCCGAACTGCGCGGAATGGACGCATCCGCGCTCGAAGCTGTCGTGGACGCAAACGCGGCGCGTTTCGCGGAGGCCCTGGCATGACGCCGAAGAACCTCACAACCGACCTCATCATCGGCTGGGGCGGATCGGAAGTGTTCACCCAGGCGATGGCGCTTGCGAAGAGCGGCGCGGTGGTGAAGGCGGAATGGAATCCCGCCAGCCACGAGGCGGAGGGGGCGATCGCGCTTCCAAGCGGATGGGACATGCGCACCGGCTTCGCGCTCAAGGAGGACGGCAGCATCATTTCGCGCTGTCCGTGCAGGACGAACAAAGAGTTCGGGATGGTCTGCCCGCACGTCGTGGCCGTCGGCTTCATACTGATGTGCCGCATGAGCGACCCTGCGGCGGAAGAGAAATACCAGGCCGAACGGCGCAGGGCGCAGCGCGTGGCGGCTGTGGATCCCGGTTCCTACATGCGGCGCAGCGCGTCCGGCCCGAAGATGCGGCTCCAGCTCGCATGGGGGCGTGACTTCGTGCGCGAGTTCTACTCCGGCGGCGTCAAGGTGCGCCTCTCGCTCGTGGACGAGGCAGGCAGGCGCCATGCGCCGGAGGGCGCGGAACTGCGCGGCGGAGTGCGGCTTTCCAAGGGAGACGACGACCTCCTGAGCGTGCTCGAGGACGTCTGCGGCGGCCCTGCGACTTCTGAAATACTGCTCACGCCGCCAGACTTCCTCAACATCGTCGCAATGCGCACTTCCGCCGCGCGGGTGAAGTGCGTGCTGAAAGCGGAGTATTTTGAAGAAGACGGACAGTTCAGCCTCTTCCCGTGGGCGGAGCTGCCGTTCGACCACATCGCGTCCGCAGACCGCTTCCTCGTACACGGCTCGACCGGATTCGTGTGGACGACGCCGCTGACGGAATCCGGCGAAGGCGCGCCCATGTTCGTGCCGCTCGCCAACGTTCTCAAAGGCGCGTTCCAGAGCGTGTACCGCCACGACGAGACCATACCGCGCGAGGCGATCCCGGCGTTCATACGCGACAATCTGCCGATCCTCAAGAAGCAGATAGAGGTGCAGATGTCGCCGGGCGAAGAGTTCTTCCGCTTCGTGCCGGACGCGCCCGTAATCCACGTGAAGCTTTCCGGGTCGCGCGCATCGATCTCCGCGCAGGTTTCGGCGCGGTACGGCGAACGGGAGATACAGTGCGGCGCACCGTCCGGTCCGGACGCGATATGCCGCCCGGACCCCGACGACATGCTTCTGTACCACATGCGCAACAACGCGGCGGAGCAGGCCGCGCTCAAGACGCTGAAGGACCTCGGATTCGAGCCGTCGGATTCCGACCGGTGGTTCATCACGGAGCCGCGCGCCGTCCTGAACTTCCTCGGCAGCGGCGAACCGCGCCTTCGGAGGATGGGCTGGAAGGTTTCGTATTCGAACCGCCTTTCCGGGGTGCTGGACGGCCTTCCGCGCATCGTGCCGGTGGTAGACGTCGCGGACGCGCCGGGCGGCGCGTTCGACGTCGGGTACAAATTCGACGCGGGGCGCGCGAGGGTTTCGCAGGCCGAGATACAGGGCGCGGTCAACCGCGGCGACTCGTACCTCATGAAGGACGGGCGCACATTCCTCCTCAACATCGACGCGGTCGAAGAGATGCGCGGCGTGTTCGCGGACTGCTCCGAATCGGGCGGCGCGATACGGCCGGGGCGCTTCCGTCTTTCGAAGATGTACGCCCCATACGTGCGCGGCGCGCTCTCCAGCTTCGAGGAAGTGGACTTCGAGGACGAAGCCGCCCCCACGTGGCGCGAGACAGCCGCGACGCGCCAGCGCGACGAGGACGCGAAGTTCGAGCCCGTGGACCTGGGAGCGCTCGAGGGCGTGCTCCGCCCGTACCAGAAGCAAGGCGTGTACTGGATGCGCTTCCTGGAGCGCAGCGGGCTTTCCGGGCTGCTGGCCGACGAAATGGGCCTCGGCAAGACGCTCCAGACGCTCACGTGGATTTCGCTGGAGCGCACCGACCCGGCGGCGCGGGGCAAGCCCGCGCTCGTCGTGTGCCCCACATCGCTCGTACAGAACTGGAACGCGGAAGCGGAGAAGTTCACGCCGTGGATGAAGCGGCTCGTCGTGTCCGGCCCGGACCGCGCGGAGACGTTCGCCCGCATCCCCGAAGCCGATCTCGTGATAACCTCATACGCCCTTCTGCAGCGCGACCTCGAAGACGCCTACGCCGGGCGGACGTTCAGCGTCATAGTGCTCGACGAGGCGCAGCACATAAAGAACCGCACGACGAGGAACGCCAAAAGCGCGAAAAGGCTCGAGGGCGTCCAGAAACTCGTCCTCACCGGCACGCCGGTGGAAAACTCCGTCGCGGACGTGTGGAGCATCTTCGACTTCCTCCTGCCCGACTACCTCGGCTCCTACGACTCGTTCAGCGCGAACGTGGAGCAGCCCATCGCCTGCGGCGGCGCGGAAGGACAGGCCGCGCAGGACCGCCTTCGGCACAAGCTGCGCCCGTTCATACTCCGGCGTCTGAAGAAGACCGTCGCGAAGGACCTGCCGGACAAGATCGTGAAGGTGGCCTACTGCCCGATGACGCCGGAGCAGCAGAGCTGGTACAACCGCCTCCGCGCGGAGGCGAAGAACAAGATCGGCGACATGGTCAAGGCCAAGGGCTTCGCAAAGTCGAAGTTCGAGATCCTCGCGCTGCTCATGCGGCTGCGCCAGGTGGCGTGCCATCTCGCCCTTCTCAAAGAGTACCGCGAAAAACGCCAGCCGGAAGGACGGGAGCTGTCCGGCAAGCTGGAGGCGTTCTTCGAACTTCTCGACGAAGCGATGGACGGCGGACACCGCGTGCTCGTGTTCAGCCAGTTCGTGACGATGCTGACGATTCTCCGCGACGAGCTGGAGAAGCGCGGCATACGCTACTGCTACCTCGACGGCTCCACCAAAGACCGCCTCGGCGAATGCCGCAAGTTCAACACGGACGAATCCATCCCGCTCTTCCTCATTTCGCTCCACGCCGGCGGCACCGGGCTGAACCTCACCGGCGCGGACATGGTAGTCCACTTCGACCCGTGGTGGAACCCTGCGGTCGAAGACCAGGCGACCGACCGCGCCCACCGCATCGGGCAGAAGCGCACGGTGTACGTGGTGAAGATGATAGCGGAAGGCTCCGTGGAGGAGAAGGTGCTCGCGCTGCAGCAGAAGAAACAGGCGGTGATAAGCGCGACCGTCGGCACGACCGACGCGCAGATGATGGAAAAACTCACCTACGACGACATCAAGTCCATCGTAGGCATATGATCTAAACGGAAAAAGAAAAGGAGAACACGACATGAAGAAAACCATCATTGGAATCGCATTCGCGGCCGCAGCGGCTTGCGGATGCATCGCGGCGGACGCCCCCGCGCCGTCAATACACGAACTGATCGACAGACAGATCAAAGCGCTGCAGGCGAAGCCGGAGAAAATGAAGCTGCCGCCCTACCTCGCGCCGGAAAAGGATTTCGAAGACGCCTGCCGGGAAGCCGCAAAGGGCGGAAAGCTCATCCTCGTCTCGATCGGCCGCGAAGCGTGCGGACGCTGCCAGGTGTTCTACGAGTTCCTCAGGCGCGGCGAGGTGAAGCTCGATCCGGCGAAGTTCTCGCTGGTGCGCCTGGAAATAGACGATTCCAGCCACCGCAGCTATTTCTTCTCGACGTTCACCCCGCCGGACAACAACCTGCCGTTCGTCGGCGTCATGAACGGCGACCGCGACGCGCTCTCGCCCTGCCTTTCCGGCGGCCACACGCCGGCGGAATACCAGACGATGCTCAAACGCGCCGCCGCTAAAACGACGAGCCGCTGAACTCCTGCAGCGGACGGGGCGCGAGGGCGTTTCCGTGCGCTTTCGCCGTCTCGATGCTTTTCACGGCTGCGGAAAGGCCGGCGAGCGTCGTCGTTACTGGGATGCCGGCCATGACAGCCGCCGTGCGTATCTTGAGGCTGTCGTGGGCGGCGGATTCGCCGTCCTCGCGCGTGTTTACGATCCATTTAACCTTGCCGCGGGCGACGAGGTCGAGCGCGTTCGGCGAACCGAGGGGTATCTTGTAGAGCGCGTTCGCCTCCACGCCCGCGCGCCACAGCGCAGTGGACGTGCCGCGCGTCGCCCATATCTCGAAACCCATGGCGGAAAGCCTCTTCGCCATCTCTACGACGGCGGGCTTGTCCTCGTCGCGCACCGACAGGACGATCCCGCCGTCCAGCGGCAGAGGGCTGCCCGCCGCGATCTGGCTCTTGTAATATGCCGTGGCGGCGTCGCATCCGAACGCCATCACCTCGCCGGTAGACTTCATTTCCGGCGTGAGGGTGATGTCCGCGCCGGGGAACTTAACGAACGGGAACACGGCCTCCTTTGCGCAATAGACCGCCGGGGGCTTGACGCCGGAAGGCAGAATCTCCGAAAGCGTTTCGCCGACCATGCAGCGCGTGGCGGCTGCGGCGAGCGACCAGCCCACGGCCTTGGAGACGAACGGCACGGTGCGCGACGCGCGCGGGTTCACCTCTATCATCCACACCTCGCCGTCCTTTACGGCAAGCTGCACGTTCATGAGGCCGACGACGTTCAAACGTTTCGCGAAGGCGCGCGCTATGCGTTCGACCTCGGCGACCGTGCGGGCGTCGAGCGACACGGGCGGAGTGATGGCCGCGGCGTCGCCGGAGTGGCATCCCGCCGCCTCGATGTGTTCGAGAATCGCGCCGATGCGGGTGTTCTCGCCGTCCGAGACGCAATCGACGTCAAGCTCGGTCGCGTGGGTGAGGAATCTGTCTATGAGTATGGGCCGTCCGTCCGAAACGCGCGCGGCCTCTTCGACGTAATCGCGGAGGCGCTCCTCGTGGTAGACGATCGCCATGGCGCGTCCGCCGAGGACGAACGACGGGCGCACCAGCACGGGATAGCCTATCCTGCCGGCGACCGCGATCGCCTCGTCCACCGAATGCGCGATTCCGCTCGGCGGCTGCCGGACGCCGATTTCCGCAACGAGGCGGCGGAAGAACTCGCGGTCTTCGGCAAGCGCGATGTCCGCAGGCGACGTGCCCAGGATCTTCACGCCGGCCGCCTCGAGGCGCTCGGCGAGGTTCAGCGGCGTCTGTCCTCCGAACTGCACGATCGCGCCGTCGCACCGTTCGCGCTCGTATATCTCCATCACGTCCTCGAACGTGAGGGGCTCGAAGTACAATCGGTCGGAGGTGTCGTAGTCGGTGGACACGGTTTCGGGGTTGGAGTTCACCATCACGACCTCGAAGCCCGCCTTCCGCAGCGCGAACGCCGCGTGGCAGCAGCACCAGTCGAACTCGATGCCCTGTCCGATGCGGTTGGGCCCGCCGCCGAGGATCATGATCTTGCCGCCGGATTTTGCGGACGTTCCGGGCTTTCTGGACATTCCGGATTTTCCGGCAAGATAATAGGAATAGTAATAAGGCGTCTTTGCCTCGAACTCGCCGGCGCAGGTATCCACCTCGCCGAACTCCGGGCGGATGCCGAATGCAATCCTCCGCGAACGGACATCCTCTTCGCGCATTCCAGCCGCGTCGGCTATCTCCCTGTCGCTGAAGCCGAACGCCTTCGCCTGGCGCAGCAAAGGTTCGTCCAGCCGGGCCTCGCCGATGAACTTCCTGAACGCCTCGATTTCGTCGAGCTGCGCACGGAACCACGGATCGAACGCGGAGGCGTCGTGTCCGGCGAGCGGCGCGTCCAGCGAGCGCACCGCCTTGAGGTACGCCTGCTTGAACGTGCGCCCGATGGCCATCGCCTCGCCGACGGACTTCATCTGCGTGCCGAGCCGCGCATCCGCGCCGGGGAACTTCTCGAACGCGAAACGAGGAATCTTGACCACCACGTAGTCAAGCGCCGGCTCGAAGCACGCGGGAGTGGCCTCGGTGATGTCGTTATGCAGCTCGTCGAGCGTGTATCCGACGGCGAGAAGCGCTGCGATCTTCGCTATCGGGAACCCGGTGGCCTTCGACGCCAGCGCGGACGAACGCGAGACGCGCGGGTTCATCTCGATGACGACGCGCCGTCCCGTCCCGGGATCGACGGCCCACTGCACGTTCGAGCCGCCCGTCGCGATGCCTATCGCTTCCAGGACGCGGATGGAATCGTCGCGCATGGCCTGGTACTCGCGGTCGGTCAGCGTCTGGATCGGAGCCACGGTGATGGAGTCGCCGGTATGGACGCCCATAGGATCCATGTTCTCGATGGAGCACACGATCACGGCGTTCCCGGCCTTGTCGCGCATCACCTCCATCTCGTATTCCTTCCAGCCCACGAGCGACTCCTCCACAAGCACCTCGTGGTTGAGCGACGCCTCCAGCCCCCGCGAAACTATGCTCCGGAACTCCTCCGCATCGTGCGCGATCCCGCCGCCCGTGCCGCCGAGCGTGAAGCCGGGGCGGATGACGAGCGGCCACGTGCCGATTTCCGCCGCGACCGACTCCGCCTCCGCGAACGAATGCGCGCTGCCGGACTTCGGCATGTCGAGGCCGAGCGACCGCATCGCCGCCTTGAACAGGTTGCGGTCCTCGGCGCGGGCTATCGCCTCCGCGTCGGCACCTACCATTTCCACGCCGCACTCTTCAAGGACGCCCGACCGCTTCAATTCCATCGCGAGGTTGAGCGCGGTCTGCCCGCCAAGCGTAGGCAGCAACGCGTCCGGTCGCTCCTTCCGCACGATCGCCGCGACCGAATCGACCGTCAGCGGCTCGATGTACGTCGCCTCCGCCATCTCCGGATCCGTCATCACCGTCGCCGGATTGGAATTGACCAGCACGACCTCGAATCCCTCGCGCCTGAGAACCTTCACGGCCTGGCAGCCGGAATAGTCGAACTCGCAGCCCTGCCCGATGACGATCGGTCCCGATCCGATGATCAATATCTTCTTGATGTCTGTGCGCTTCATGTCGGAGACAAGCTAGCACATACCGTGCCAAGGCCGGATTCGCGCCTGCGCGGCGCGAGGGCATTACATTTTTCCCATGTCCGTGCGCCGCGATGCTACATGAACTGTAAACCGCGCATCGCATGTTTTATCGACTTGGCGCAGGGACGTTGCCAAAGGCGCGGTAATTTGCTACAATACGCGCTGTTGAGCAAAGAGAACTGCTTTAGAATG
>JAFPNP010000334.1 GCA_017411125.1 Kiritimatiellia bacterium | reverse complement strand
GCAGAGGCGCATAGAATCGATCGGCGAAACGATCCTGTGGGGCGTTCCCGGCGACAGCGCGCATTTCAGGAGACGACAGAAATGAACATGAAAGCCATCCTTGCGCGACTTTGCGCCATCGCTGGACTAGGCATCGTTTGCGGCTGCATATCTGCAGGCGGCACATCCGTCAAGCACATGAGCTACAACGTGCGCCACTGCGCCGGGATCGACGGCAGGCTGGACGTAGGCCGCATAGCGTCCGTGATCAACGCGGAAAAGCCCGACTTCGCCGGACTGCAGGAAATCGACCGTTGCACTAAGCGCGTTGACGGCATCGACGAACCGGCCGAACTCGCGCGGTTCACCGGAATGCACGCCACGTTCGCCAAGGCCATTCCATTCCAAGGCGGAGAATACGGCGTCATGCTGCTTTCCCGTAAAAAGCCGCTAGCGGTCGAGAAGCTGCCGCTGCCCGGCAAGGAACCGCGCGTGCTGCTGGTATGCGAATTCGAGGATTGCGTGGTGTGTACCACGCATCTCGCCGTCGACTCGGCTGTTTCGCGGGCGAAGTCCGTAGAAATCATCCGCGGCGTCGTCGAGCGCTTTTCATTGGGCAAGAACAAGCCCGTATTCGTTTCGGGAGATTGGAACACGCTCCCGGATTCCGCCGTGCTGAACGAGTTCGGGAAATTCCTCAAGGTCGTTTCCGACGTCAACGCATGCACTTTCCACGGAAGCGCAAAAGCCGGGCCAAAGGAACTGTCCGACAAAACGGCGAAAAAACGCTGCATCGACTACATAGCCGTCGATTCCGCGCACGCGTCGCACTTCTCGGTTTCGGACGCGAGGGTAGTGGAGGATCGCGTAGCATCCGACCATGCCCCGACAGTCGCCACCGTCGCGCGTCAGGGCACAAGACCCTGAATCGCGTCGGAGTACTGTTTCAACTTGTCGAAGATTTTCTGGAAAGCCGGATCGTTTTCCGGGACGGCCAACTCCGAGGCGTGCGCCGCCTTCCATTTTCTGGCTTTCTCGTTCAAATCCGAAACCGCGTTTCTGAGCGCGGCAAGTTCGTATGTAGTCTTCCGGCCGGCATCAAAGTCGCTCTTGTCGATGCGTTTTGCATCCGCCTCCATCGCGCGAAGCTTCGTCAACTTCTCCGCTGCCTCGACTGCATACGGATTTTTCTTCGATTCACGGGATAGTATCTTCGACTTGAGCGCTTCCAGCTCCCCGGCGTGCTGATAGTACATGCGGAGACTGTTTCTCTGGTTTTCGGACAAGTATTCTGGCGCTCCCGTGAGAGCCATGACGTCCTTTGCCGCCACGCGCACGGTCGTCGGAAGCCTTTTCGGAGTGAAGTTGCCCTCGAACATCAGCTCGCCGTCTTTTTTGGCCGTCCTCTCGATCATGAAGAATCTGCCGCCGGCGACTGTTCCGACAGTTTTGCCGTCAAGTCCATAGACCGGCGTTATGTGCTTGAGCACGCACCACTTCGCGCCGCCGGTGTTCGTCGCCCGCACGACCCCGCGGTCGCATGGCGTCTCTTCCGCCTGTACGCGCTTCTTGGAATCCAGCATAGACGAAAATTTCTTCGACGCCGTGCCAGAGCGCGTACCGCCCAATGCCATATCGTCAGGCTTGCCGCCCAAGGTCGCGCCGAAATGCGATTTGCCCGCAAAGGAACCGGTACGTGGCTTTTCGCCGCAGGACGCTTTGTCGGGCCGCATATTGTAACGCATCGCGTCAAGTTCCTTTTCAACCGACGCAAAAGAGCATACGCTTTCCTTCACCTTGTCGACGGCAGCGTCGGCCACGGAACGCGGCGCCGTACCCGCCGCTTTAAACGGAGATTGCGTGCACGTTCGCGCATTCGCCGCAGCATTTCCCGGTGCGAACGTTTCTCGTTTCAAACGCCCGGCGAAATCTTCGCCGACGTCTTTCAGGCGAGACCGCGCCTCGTCGAGCGCGTTGCGAATGCGCTCGCCTGCATCGTCTGGAAGGCGCCGTTTGATTTCCGGCATGTAGCGCCACGTCAAGACGCCGGCAAGAGCCGTCACGGAAATTGCAATTAGCCAGAACGCCTTGCCCATAAAGAACCTTTTGTCATTTGACCGGAAGAAGACGATCGACGCCCATATACGGCCTGATAACATCCGGCAGCAGCACCGATCCATCCTCTTGAAGATGCTGCTCGAGCAGCGCAACCATCAAGCGAGGAAGAGCGACGCCGGATCCGTTCAGCGTGTGGACGAGCTTCGTCTTGCCGTCGGCGTCCTTGAAGCGGCAGTTCAGCCGGCGGGCCTGGTAATCCGTGAAGCAGCTGCAGGAACTGACCTCAAGCCACTGCTGTTCGCCGGGAGCCCACAGTTCGAGATCGTAGCACTTGGCCGCGGAGAAGCCCATATCGCCGGAAGAGAGCATGAGCACGCGGAAGTGCAGTCCGAGACCGGTAAGCACTTCTTCGGCTTCGTGGACCAGAGTTTCCAGTTGCTGGAACGAAGTCGACGGGTGGACGAAATTGACCATCTCGACCTTGTCGAACTGGTGTACGCGCAGCATTCCGCGCGTCATCTTGCCTGCACTGCCCGCCTCGCGGCGGAAGCACGGCGTGTATGCAGTGAGTTTGACCGGGCTTTCGGGCGTAATCTTCGGGAGCTTCACGCCGTCGAACACGTCGTCGCGGTAGAAATTCGTCACCGGCACTTCGGCGGTCGGAATCAGCCAGAAATCGTCGGCGTTGGAATGGTACAGGTCTTCCGCGAATTTCGGAAGCTGTCCGGTGCCGGTCATAGACGCGGAGTTCACGAGGAACGGCGGAAGCATTTCGGTATAGCCCTGCTTCTGGCAGTGCAGGTCGAGCATGTACTGGATGAGCGCCCTTTGAAGCTTTGCGCCCTGCCCGAGAATCACCGGGAAACCAGTGCCCGTAAGCTTCACGCCGCGCGGGAAGTCGAATATGCCAAGGCGTTCGCCTATTTGCATGTGGTCTGGAATTGGATAGGAGGGATCCTTCCATTCGCCTACGTGGCGCACTACTTTGTTGGCGGACGAATCGAGCCCCGTTGGAATCTCCGGCGCCGGAATGTTCGGAATCATCAGAAGCGTATCGCGAAGGTCTGTTTCGACCTGCGCCAGCTCCGTATCGATTGCGGCAATGCGATCGCCGATGGCGCGTACCTTGTCCTTTGCGGCGGTCACGTCCTGCCCCGCCTTGGCGGCGGCGCCGATTTCCTTGGACGCGCTGTTGCGCTGCTGCTTGAGCGACTCCGTTTCGGCTATGAGCTCGCGGCGCTTGGCATCCAGATCGCGCGCCTTGGACACTTTCTCCAGTTCCACGCCGCGCCGCGCCAGCTGTGCCGCAGTTGCGTCGAAATCTTCCCTGATCTTCTTGATATCAATCATTTCTGCCTTTTCCTTCCTTAGGGCACATATTATACCAAATAGTTCGCCGTCAGGTCAAATCACACGCCCTTGCGTTTAGCTGTTTTTTGGTGCGATTACCTCGGACGGGAAGAGTATTGGCCCGGTTCTTCCGGCCATAAGAGGATGTATGCAAAAGTACCCCCTATTTTTATACAAAAATACCCCCTACTTTTACCCATAAATACCCCCTATTTTCGTACATAAATACCCCCTATTTGTACATGTATACCCTAAGGAACATTCCAATATCCCCTAAAGGCGGCGTCTTCGACGCGCCGTTATGCGTGAATGGAAATTGCATTCCAGAAGCACCAGCTAGATTACGGATTCCGGCGTCACGACACGGTCGAGGAGCACGTCATGCGGCTCGCATGGCAAATCGGCTATTATCTGGAATTGATGCGCGACGCCGACTTTGAGCGCATTGCCGCTCACCGCCATCAGCCGGTCGTACCATCCGCCTCCGTAACCGATGCGCCGTCCGTCCGCTGCGAAAGCGAGGCCGGGGACTATCCACACGGCGACATCCGCCGGGCTGACGAGTTCCGCGTTGACAGGCTCAAGAATGTTCATCGGCCCGCGCCTGAGGCAGTCTTCGGAAAGCCCCATTAACCGCGCCAGGTCGTACGTTTCGCCGTTCCATCTCGGCGCGGCGACGGCAACACCTTTGTCAAGCATGGCGCGAATGAAGTCCGCAAGATCTATCTCTTCCGGGGAGGCAAGATAGACCGCGACAACACCACGGCCGCACGCTCCGGCAATCGTCTCGTCGGCTACGAGCTTCGCACATATCGTCTGTGAAGCGCGTTGACGGGCGTCCGGCGCCAGCGCTTTGCGCCGCGCCCGCATCTCGCGCCGGACGCCGTCTTTGCCCACGGAATGCACTACTTCCCTGTGGCGAAAGCGTAGGCGTTGCGGAACATGCGCATCCAAGGGCCTGCTTCGCCGGTGAACACTCCCGGATTGTAGCTCAGCTGCGCCGCGCGGAAACCGCGCTCGGGATGCGGCATCATGATCGTGGCGCGTCCGTCGCGCGTCGTGAACGACGTCAGACCGCCCGCCGAACCGTTGGGATTCCACGGATACCGCTCCGTCGCGTTGCCGCGTCCGTCCACGTAACGCAGGGCGGCCTTCGCCTTCGCGGCGTCAACGCCATCCGGGAACACCACGCGTCCTTCGCCGTGCGCAACCGCGACTGGTATGCGGCTTCCCGCCATACCTTTGAAAAAGATCGACGGCGAATCGAGCACTTCGAGCGTGCAGTAGCGCGCTTCGAACTGTTCGGACGTGTTGCGCTTGAACTCCGGCCACGCCTCCGCGCCCGGAATGATGTCCTTGAGTTGCGAAAGCATCTGGCAGCCGTTGCACACGCCAAGCGAAAACGTATCCTTCCGATGGAAGAACTTTTTGAACATCGCCTTCAGCTTCGCGTTGAAAAGGATCGATCTCGCCCAGCCGCTGCCCGCGCCCAGAACGTCGCCGTAGCTGAAGCCGCCACACGCGACCAGCCCCTGAAAGTCCGCGAGGTCTACGCGGCCCGCAAGCAAGTCCGTCATGTGGACGTCCACGCTCTCGAAACCGGCGAGCGCGAACGCCGCCGCCATTTCCATGTGGCCGTTGACGCCCTGTTCGCGCAGGATGGCCATTCGCGGTTTCGCGGATTTTCCAGACCTACCAGGCTTTCCGGCATCCGGGTCGTAGGCAAGCTTGAACGAGAGACCGGGATCTGTTTCGTCAAGCCCGTTGTCGTATTCTTCCTTCGCGGTAGCTGGATTGTCGCGCAGCGCCTGCATCCGATATGTCGTTTCGCTCCACGCGCGGCGAATCGCAGTGATGTCCGTCGCGATCGCGCGGCGGCATCCAACGTCGATCGTGAAGGAGCGGCCGTCCGCAGGCGCGCCGACCACGTGTACACAGTCGCCGAGGCGCGCGCGGCGGAAGATCGCCAACACGGTCTTGAGCTTGTCGTCGGCGACCTGCAGCACGGCACCCGGCTCCTCGCTGAACAACACGTCGAGCGCATCGCCGTCGGGAAGCGTCGCGGCGAGCCCTCGTCCTCCGGTGATAGCCATTTCCGCGAGCGTCACGGCGACGCCGCCGTCGGAGCGGTCGTGGTAGGCGAGCGCGAGGCCGTTCTTGACGATCTTCTGCATCGCGTTGAAGAACGCCTTGATCGTCTTGGGATCAGCGTCCGCGTTTTCGTTGCCGAGCTGGTTGTAGACCTGCGCCAGACAGCTTCCGCCAAGACGGTTCGCGCCTTTGCCGAGATCGACGTATACGAGCTTCGACGCACCGGGTTTCAAATCGGGCGTAAGCGTGCGGCGCACGTCTTCGACGGGAGCGAAGCTGGATACGACGAGCGAGAGCGGCGCGACCTGCCGGTGCGAAACGCCTTTCGAATCGGTCCACGTGGTGTGCATCGAACAGCTGTCCTTGCCGACCGGAATCGACACGCCGAGCCTTGGGCAGAAATCGAGGCCAACCGCCTTGACGGTATCGTAGAGATTCGCGTCCTCGCCCGGTTCGCCGCAAGGCGCCATCCAGTTGGCCGAAAGGCGAACATTATGGATGTCGCCGCAGTCCGCCGCGGCGAGGTTGGTGACGGCTTCTGCGATTGCGAGGCGGCCGGAAGCCGGCGCGTCTATGAGCGCCACCGGGGTGCGTTCGCCTGTGGCCATGGCCTGCCCGTTGAACGTCTTGTAGCCCATCATGGTTACGGCGCAGTCGGCGGCCGGGAGCTGGTACGGGCCGACCATCTGGTCGCGCGCCACGAGCCCGGTCACGCTGCGGTCCGTGATAGTGACGAGGAACGTCTTGTCGGCGACCGCCGGAAGGTGCATCAGACGGAAGAACGCTTCCTGCGGCTTCACGCCGGCGAGCTTGAGCGGCTCGTGGCTGCGCTCGACGCGTCCGACGTCGCGGACCATGCGCGGAGGCTTGCCGAGCAGCACACGGATGTCCATGTCGATCGGACGGTCGTGGAAGTATTCGTCCTCGAGGACGAGCCGTCCGTCGCCGGTCGCCTCGCCTATGAACGCCACGGGGCAGCGTTCGCGGGCGCACAGTTCCTCGAACCACGCGCGGGCGTCGCGCCTCAGGGCGAGCACGTACCGCTCCTGCGCCTCGCAGCACCATATCTCCATCGGGCTCATGGAAGGCTCTTCGTTGTGGACCGTGCGCAGCGAGAACTTCCCGCCCGTCGCCTCCACCAGTTCGGGGCAGCCGTTCGAAAGGCCGCCCGCGCCGATGTCGTGGATGGAGAGAACGGGATTCTTCCGTCCCATCGCCGCGCATGCGTTTATCACGCCCTGACAGCGCCGCTGCATTTCCGCGTTGCCGCGCTGCACGCTGTTGAAGTCCAAAGCCTCGTCGTTCGTACCGGTCATCATCGAACTCGCCGCGCCGCCACCCAGGCCGATGCGCATCGCGGGGCCGCCGATCTGCACGATGTACGCGCCGGTCGGGACTGGTTTCTTTTCCACTTGGTCGCGGATTATCGCGCCGTGCCCGCCGGCGAGCATTATCGGCTTGTGGTAGCCGCGGTATATTCCGGCCACCTCGCCCTCGTAGGTGCGGAAGAATCCGGTGAGCTGAGGACGCCCGAACTCGTTGCCGAACGCCGCGCCACCGATGGGCCCCTCCGTCATTATCGCAAGCGGCGTGGCGAGCCGCTTCGGAAACTCCGCATACTCGCGTTCCCAAGGCTGCGGAAAGCCTGGGATGCGGAGGTCGCTCACCATGAAACCGCAGATGCCGGCGTGGGTGCGCGAACCGCTGCCCGTAGCCGCCTCGTCGCGGATTTCGCCGCCCACGCCCGTCGCCGCGCCCGGATACGGCGATATCGCCGTCGGGTGGTTGTGCGTTTCGACTTTCATCAACTGGTCGAGCTGCACTTTGCGGAAAGAATACGGCGCACCTCCGCACGTCCCGGATTTTCCCGGATTCGTCCCGAACATCTCGGTCTCGAATCCTTCCACCACGGAAGAATTGTCCTTGTAGGCGACAAGAGTTCCCTTTCCGTTCTTCTTGTGGGTGTTCTTTATCATCCCGAAGAGAGAATCTTTCTGCTTCTTGCCGTCGATTACAAACTGCGCCCCGAATATCTTGTGGCGGCAGTGCTCGGAGTTGACCTGCCCGAACATGACAAGCTCCGTGTCGGTCGGATTGCGCCCGGCGGCCTTGAAGCTGTCGGCGAGGTACTGCATTTCCGGCTCGCTGATGGCGAGGCCGAGCGACACGTTCGCTTCGCGAATCGCTTCCACGCCGCGCCCCAGCACGTCGAACGTAATGCCTGGCTTCGGCGGAGGACATTCGAAGATGTCGTCGATATCGGAGTAGACGCCTTCCGTCATGCGGTCGTAAAGAACGGACATCGCAGCGGGCGACACGGACTTCGACATGCTGAAGCGCATGCCCCGCTCGACGCGCGCAATTCCCTTCAGTCCGCAATTGCGGAAGATATCGGTCGCTTTCGACGACCACGGCGAAATCGTGCCTTTGCGCGGCGTCACGTAGAACGCGCCATCTCCGGGAGCGGCAATGGACTGCTCCGCATTGAGCAACAGGGCGGCGCGGGCCAGCATCCCGTCGTCCGGGCCGCTCCCGTCCGGCTCGATTGCATATATCCAGCGGACATCGATTTCGACGTCCTTCAGCGCAGGATCGATCGCAGACATCGCGGCGCGGAGGGCGTCGAGGCGGAACGGCGAATACGCCGCGGAACCCATCATTAGAATCGGTTTCATCTTTATCTCTTTTTCCTTGGGAATCGACGCATATTATATCACAACTTCCGCCCCTTCTGCAAAATCCTAGAATAACCGCTCTCTGCCGCGACCCGTACATTGACATGCAAAAGTGGTTTACGCGAGACGGGAAAGGTGGTAAACTTTAAAATGTCTTTCTTAAGGAAAAGGAGAAACAATGGAAATCGTAATATGTAAAACGAAAGAAGAGGCCAGCCGCAAAGCCGCAGACCTCGTTGCCGCGCTCATGGCGAAAAAGCCCAAGGCCGTGCTTGGCCTCGCGACCGGATCGACGCCGGTTCAACTCTATAAATACATGGCGCAGGACTGCGCCGCCGGCAAGATATCGTTCAAGCAAGCCAAAAGCTGGAATCTCGACGAATACCTCGGCCTGGCGCCTACGCACGACCAAAGCTACCGCTACTTCATGGACAAGAACCTCTTCGAGCACATCGACATTCCCAGAAAGAACACGCACGTGCTCAACGGTCTTGCGAAGGACTGGAAGAAAGAGGTGTCTGCATACGAAGCCGCCATAAAGAAGGCAGGCGGAATCGACCTTCAGGTACTCGGCATCGGGTCTGACGGCCACATCGCCTTCAACGAGCCCGGCAGCTCGCTTGCAAGCCGCACGCGCCTCGTGTCGCTCACGCCGCAGACCGTCAAGGACAACGCCCGCTTCTTCAAGAAAGCGGCAGACGTTCCGAAGCAGGCTCTTTCCATGGGCGTGGGCACCATCATGGAGGCTCGGCGCATCATACTCCTCGCGTTCGGCGCGAACAAGGCCGAAGCAGTCAAGGGCGCCGTGGAGGGAGGAGTCTCCCAGTTCTGCACCGCAAGCGCGCTCCAGATGCACCCCGACAGCTGGTTCTTCTGCGACGAGGCGGCAGCTGCGAAACTGAAGCTGCGCAAGTACTACGCCTGGCGCGCCGAGGAGGCGCTGAAGGCGGAACTGGACGCCTGAGGGTGAGGGCGGCCCGCCGCCCCTCCGCCGCCGCGGCGCGCGAGAAAACGCGCCGCATGGCGGCCACGTGCAAATGACGCAGGAAGACGTATCTCGAAAACGATGGAAAATCGGCCTCGCCGTCTCCGGCGGAGCCGACTCCACGGCGTTGCTCGTCGCGCTGGCAGGCCTGCGCGACGAACTCGGATTCGACGCCGCCGTACTGCACGTGGACCACGGCCTCCGCCCCG
>JAFPNP010000333.1 GCA_017411125.1 Kiritimatiellia bacterium | reverse complement strand
CTGGCGATAGAAGCCGGGATTCTGCTTGATCCTGCCGTAGACGATGTAGTCCTTCTTGCAGTCCACGAAAGGAATCATGCCCGGATCGCCGAGCTCGTGCACCTCGTCCTTCAGGAGGTCGGCCACCATCAGCTTGCGCGGACCGCGCCCCTTGCGTTCGTTGCCTTTCGTGTAGTTGAACACGAGGAACCGCCCGTCCTCCGTCATCGACTTCGTGACGAAGTAGAGCGACTGCCGGTTGTCGTCCGGCGCGCCGTAGACGAGCGAATAGGAGACGACTCCCGATTCGGGGTCGGTCCGGCGCTCGAAGAGCTTCGAGGTCTCAGGCGTGTGGACGCCCGTCAAGGCCGCAGCCAGCATCAGATTGGCAATCATCGTTCGCGAATCTCCCGGAACCCTCAAACTACCTGAAAATGATCTTCAACCCTCTTGGCATCACACGAAGGAACTGCGCGCTCGTCAACATGTCGTGCGTCAGGCAAATCTCGTCAACCGTCCCGGACAGAACCGCGTTGCCGCACCCGCCGCCGGCCACGAAGTGCAACCCGTCGGACGACAGCGGTTGCGCGATATTCGCCGAAGTCAAAGACAGCGACTCGGCATAGTCAACATAAACCGCGAGCGCGCGGTTGGGCATGTCGGCCACGAGAGCGACATGATGCGCCGAGCCCGCAAAGCCGTCCCCAACCTTCGAGGATACCGCCGTGCCATCCTGAAGCGTGTAGTTGAGGTAGAGCGCGCCCGCAGAATCGACGGACAGGTTCCAGGCCGAGCCGCCTGCAACGTTTTCAGCGCCGAACACCGTCGCCGAACCGCTTGCCGGAGCAGCGGCGTCCACCAGGGCCTCTGCCGTAAAGATCAGGCCCGGCGCGCACAACGGCCCCTTCGGAACGGCGGAAAGGCACGTCCCGTCCACTCGGGCGGCCGAGAGGTTCTTTCCCGCGTCGACGCCGTCGACGGTGCGCCCGCCGAAAAATGCCGGATCGACGTATGTCAGCGAGCCGCTGCCGACCGGCATGCCGGTAAAGCCGTGCGCGTCCTTGAAGAGATACTGGGCGACATCCAACAGAGACGCCATGCCGACGGCGCTTGAAACGGCTGTGCCGACAGTGCCGTCGAGACGCCAGCTCCAGTCAGCGGACGGCAGAACGCCGTTCGCCTCGTTGCTGGCGTACAGAAACTCCGTGGGATCAAGCGCCCTTGCCGTGGCACGAATGCACGAATAGTGCGCCCACTGGTTTCCTTCACCCAAACGGGCGAGCTGCCCGGAGGCGATTGTCGCTCCCTTCACGAGCGCAACCGCATCGCCCGCAAGCGTGTAGTCGCAGAAGAGCCGAATGTCGTTCCCGTTGTAGACGAGCGCCACATGATGCCACTTCCCGTCTGTTCCGGTCGACCAGTTCACATCAGGGTAGGAGACGGTGCTGTAACTGTACACGGTGCTCCCGTTGGTTTTCTCGCCGAACGCGGCTCTCAGGTTGGCAGCGTTTCTTTGAAAAATCACGCGGTTTTCCTCCACCGGTCCCTGGTCGAAGAATCCAAATGTGCCCGGTGTTGAAAGGAACCTCACGAAGAACTCCAGCGTATACTCGTCCTGATTGTAGAAATCCGCTGCAAGCCCCGCGATGGACATCCAGTCGGCGAGGGTCGTGCCGCCCGCCTTGTTTTTGCCAAGCTCGCAGAGCGAGGTCTGCAATTCGCACAGGGGTGCCGTGGCATCGACGCCGGCGTAGACGTATCGGGCAGGAACGTCGTTCGTCGAGTAGAAGCTCGGATTGGGATCGGTGTTCTTTGTCTGTTTCACGCCCAACGTGACAGTCTTGCCGGAACAGGCGTACCCTGCGACTTTCGCCCGGTTCGTGTACACGCCCGTCCAGTAGGTGCGTTCGGCGTCGGTGCGCGTGTCACAATTGGAGATGTCGAACCAGTGGCCGTTCGGCATCTCGGTCAACGGATAGAAACACATCGTCTCCGCATCCCGCACGCCGCCGATGTCGTCCGAGGCCCGAAGCATCTCGTCCGGCGTCAGCGCCTTGTCCGAGACGCGTATCGCCGAAAAAAGTCCCGGCCAGCCTTTGTCGTACCCGCGCTCGCCAAAGCGGACGTCGCCCTTCGTCGTGTCACGCCGCACGTATGCGACCTGAGCGGCGGCCTGATAATCGAAGTAGATGCGCACATAGCCGTCGGCTGTACTGTCCGGTTGTTCGTAGACGATCGCGACGTGATGCCACTGGGAATCCCGCGCGTCGCGCGGGAACCGGATGTCGGAACGATACGACGACGAACTGACCGTCGCAGAAGAGTACGCACGAATCAGGCTCGGATCGCTTTCAGATGCCGGTATCTGAACTTGGACACGATGATACCCGTCGCCGTCGCCGATGTCAAACCAAGTTGCGTTGCCACAGCACTTGGGATCGTTCGGCTTGACGAAGAACTCGAACGTGAAGGCGCCCGTCGCCTCTGCAGCCTGCGACATTTTCTTGCCGAAACCTGAAATCTCAAACCAGGACCCGTACTTGCCCCACACCTCCGGGGAGGTGACGGCACGAATGCTCATGTAGTCCGAAACCAACGGCACCTTCGCGTTCTTGTTCGCGAACAGGTAGCGCCCCGGCGTTTCGTTCGTGACGGTCACGTAGCCCTTCTGGGCCAG
>JAFPNP010000332.1 GCA_017411125.1 Kiritimatiellia bacterium | reverse complement strand
TCGGACTCCACCGCGCGGGCCTTGATCTCGCGCGGGGTGGCCCGCTGAATTTATGCAAAATTCTTAAAAACCCCCTTGCGCGCCCGTATGTTAGATGGTATAATATCTAACATGAAGACGACACAGCCATCCACCGGCCGCACGAGGGCCGAAATCCTCGCGGACATCGCCAGCATCCCCGACTCCGTGCAGGGATCCATAAGCAGCTACACCGTCACCACGAGCAGCGGCAAGACCATCACCTACCACAAGCTCCAGTACTGGGCCGACGGCAGGAACCACGCGATCCACATCCCGAAGGAGAAGCTCCCCGACTTCGAGGCCGCCGTCGAGAACGGGCGCAGGCTGCGCGAACTGCTCGCCGAACTCACCGAGGCGACAGCGCGCGACATGCTCTCGTCCGATCCCCCTCTAAAAAAAACCTCGTCGAGATCGCGCTCAAGGGCGCGGCCGCGCTGACCGCGCTGGCGGAACGCGCGGCGGACAGCATCGCGCGGGACGGCATCGGGTGCACGAGCCAGCTTGAGCACGGGCTCAACGCGACGGCCAAGGGCGTGTGCCGCGAGCTGTACGAGGCCCTCGTCACGTCCGAGTCGTCCACGCGCGACACGTACGAGCGCGAAAGCGGAGAGCGGCACGGCGGGACCCACGAGAAGGAGGTTGTCTCGCTCTTCGGGCCGGTCGGCCCCGTGCCAAGGGCCTACTTCCACAAGAAGGACGCAGACGGAACGAAGCACGGCCACTACCCCTGGGACGAGCGGATGGGCCTGCTGAGGCAGTACACGCCCGCCGTCGTCTCGGAGGTCCTGCGCCTCGCCGCGATACACACCTACGAGGAGGCCGCCCAGGAGTTCGAGAAGGCGCACGGCTTCCGCATCTCGCCGGACGCGATGAGCGAGATCGTGCGCGACAGCTCCGACGACGCGGCGAAGTTCCACCAGCTGTGCGAGAGCGTCAGGCAGGAGGACAGGTGCCGCCTCGCCTACGTCCTCGTCGACGGCACGGGCATCTCCATGTTCAAGAGGTACCTCGAGGGCGTCAAGGGGAAGGACGGCAAGCCGGCCAAGACGCGCGAGGTCAAGCTCGCTGCATTCTTCACGGGCTCGATGAGGAAAGGCAAGCCGTGGCGGGACAGGGACTCCACGACCTACGTCGCCACGACGGAGCGGTGGGAGCCGTTCGGGAAGATGGCGAGGCGCGAGTTCGACAGGCGCTTCCCGCTGGCGCCGGAGGTGACGGTGTTCCTCTCCGACGGAGGGAACTGGACCAAGTCCGTGCATGACAACGACTTCCCGTTCGCGGTCATGATACTGGACATCTTCCACGCCCTGGAACACCTCAAGGAGATCATGAAGCTGCTCGGACACAAGGAGGGTTCCGATGAATGGGCGCAGTGCTTCAGCAGGTGGAGGCGAATGTTCAAGGAGGGGCGCGTCAGGTCGGTCGTCGGCGAGGCGGAGAAGAGGGCGGCAGGGGGGAAGAACGCCAAGACGGTGGACAAGAAACTCCAGTACTACCGCGACAACTACGACAGGATGAAGTACGACGAGTACATCCTCAACGGATGGTTCATCGGATCCGGCGTCGTCGAGAGCGGGTGCAAGTGCGTCGTCCAGCAGCGCCTCGACCTGTCGGGGATGCACTGGTCGCTCAAGGGCGCGGAGGCGTTGCTGCCGATAAGGGCGCTCTACAAGTCAGGACGGCTCGACGAGTTCCACAACTGGCGCGTCAAGGATCTGCCGCAGGTCGCCTTTGATGCCGCGTGATGCCATCTACGGCATGTCACTGCATAAATTCAGCGGGCCACCCGACATGAGACCACATGAGACCTGAGACCCGAGACAACGTGACTTGACACATTTTTGAAGTCGTGGGATCTGCCACATGCTCACGATTCAATGATCGACTTGTCCAGCAAGAAAGGTATCACTCCTACATGAAGGATGCCACTTTCGTCGGCCCAAGGCCGCTCGTTGCCGCCGGTAACGACTATCTTTCGGAAAAAATCGCCTGTCATCTTCAGGGACCGCAATTCCTGATTCGCCTTGTCCGCACCTCCCATGTCAAGCGCGCTTTGGAGATAGAAGCGCTTGAACCCCGAATTGATGACAAAGTCTATTTCATACGTTCTTCGCTCGCTTTTCCCTGAAGAGTCTTTGGCAATCGTCTCTACCACACCGACATCAACAGCGTATCCACGTCTGCAAAGTTCGCAATATATGACATTCTCCATGAGGTGTGTACGCTCCACCTGACGGAAATTGAGCCTCGCGTTTCGCAACCCCGTGTCCTCGGCATAGTATTTGACCGGCGAACCAAGATACTTCCGCCCTTTCACATCCCACCGCTCGGCTTTCTCGAAAAGGAACGACTTCCGAAAACATTCCAAATAACTCCCAACAGTATGCGCGTTGGTTGCCATCCCCATTTCCGTCTGAATCGTGTTTGCCAACTTGTTCGGACTTGTCAAGCTGCCAACCGAACTTGCCATTACATCGCAGATGCGCCCCAAAAGGATCTCGTTCTTAAGGTTATAACGTTCAACAAT
>JAFPNP010000331.1 GCA_017411125.1 Kiritimatiellia bacterium | reverse complement strand
CTGCCACATCCGCTACACGTGGAAGGACGGCAAATGGGGCGAGGCCGAGTTCGTCAAGGAGCCTTACATCACGATGCACATCGGCGCGTCGTGCCTGCATTACGGGCAGGAATGTTTCGAGGGAATGAAGGCGTTCCGCCAAGAGAACGGCAAGGTGGTGATTTTCCGCCCGGACGAAAACGCAAAGCGCATGTACCGCACGGCAGAGCGCTGCGTGATGCCGCCTGTGCCCGTGGAGATGTTCATAGAGGCGGCGGAGAAAGTAGTCGCCGCCAACGTGGAATACGTGCCGCCATACGGCACCGGCGGTTCGCTCTACCTGCGTCCGCTCCTCATCGGCACGGGTCCGCAGATCGGCGTGGCGCCGGCCAAAGAATACACCTTCATGATCATGGTCATGCCCGTCGGCGCCTACTACAAGGGCGGCCTCAAGCCGGTGCGCGCCGTGATACTGGACGACTGGGACCGCGCCGCGCCGCACGGCATGGGCGACGTCAAGGTCGGCGGCAACTACGCAGCGTCGCTTTTCGCCCACGAAAAGGCCAAGCGCGAAGGATGGCCCGTGGAGCTTTATCTCGACGCGAAGGAACACAAGTACGTGGAAGAATTCTCCACGTCCAACTTCCTCGGCATAAAAGCGGACGGAACATACGTGACGCCCGACTCGCACTCCGTGCTGCCGTCGGTAACGAACATGTCCCTCAAGCAGTGCGCGGCAGATCTCGGCTGGAAGGTCGAATGCCGCAAGATTCCCTACGAGGAGATAAAGGAGTTCGTCGAAGTCGCCGCGTGCGGCACGGCGGTCGTGGTGACGCCGGTGTGGGAGATTACGCGCGGCAGCGAAGTGATCAAGGTCTCCGATCAGAATGCCGTCGGACCGCACCTGCAGAAGCTGTACGACACGGTGCAGGGAATCCAGTACGGGCGCATCCCCGACACGCACGGCTGGTGCCATGAAGTACGCGTCTAGTCCCGAATGGAGCCGGCAGAGGGATTCGAACCCCCGACCAGCGGTTTACAAAACCGCTGCGCTACCACTACGCTATGCCGGCCGCAAAACGGGTTAAAGTATAGCATTTAAGAACGTGGAGCGCAAGCGTGTTTTTGTGGTACAATATACGCCGTCTCCACGCAAACAGAAAAGGACAAGCAAATGGGCATATTCAAGGCATACGACATCCGCGGCGTCTACGGACAGGAACTGATCGATGACGTTTTCTACAAAATCGCCAGGGCGTACGCCAGGCTTCTCGGAAATCCGAAGAAGATCGTGGTCGCACGCGACATACGCCCACACTCCGAGCCGCTTTTCGCCGCATTCGCGCGCGGCCTGAACGACGCCGGGGCGGACGTGATCGACGTCGGCCACGCCTCAACGCCGATGAGCTACTTCGCCAACGGCACTCTCCGTCCAGACGGCAGCGTAATGATCACCGCATCCCACAACACGAAAGAATGGAACGGATGCAAGCTCTGCCGCGCGAACGCCGTGCCGATCTCCGGCGCCAACGGGATAAAGGACATCGAACGCATGGTCCTGTCCGGCGACCTCGGCGAACCCGCCGCCGTGAAAGGCACTGTAACCAAGGTGGACGTTCTCGCCGACTACGCCCGCCACGTCCGCTCTTTCGAGCACATGGCGAAGCCGCTCCACGTCGCCTGCGACTTCGCAAACGGCATGGGGATCTGCGAGGCCGCCGCGTTCAAGGGATCGCCGCTCACGTATGACGGCCTCTACGAAGACTTCGACGGTTCCTTCCCGAACCACGAGGCAAACCCCTTGAAGACGGAAACTCTCAAAGACCTCCAGGCGCTCGTGCGGGCGAACCCAGGCAAATACGCTTTCGGCGTCGCGTTCGACGGCGACGCAGACCGCGCCGGCTTCGTGGACGAAAAAGGCGAGGTCGTGCCGATGGACTTCATCACCGCGCTCGTCAGCGAAGACCTCCTGCAGTCCGCGCCCGGCGTCGCGTGCCTCTACGACCTGCGTTCGTCCAAGGCGGTCGAGGAAACGATAGCGACGGCCGGCGGGCGTCCCGTGATGTCCCGCGTCGGCCACAGTTTCATCAAAGCGCAGATGCGCGAAAACGACGCCATCTTCGCGGGCGAGCTTTCGGGACACTACTACTTCAAGGCGAACTTCACCGCCGAATCCAGCTCCATGGCCGTTTTCTCGCTGGCGAACATCGTGGCCAAGAGCGGAAAGCCCCTCAGCGAACTCGTCGCACCGTTGCGCCGTTATTCGCAGTCCGGCGAAATAAACTCGCGGGTGGCCGGCGATCCGGCAGAGGTTCTCGCGCGCGTCAAAGCAAAGTACGCGCCGACGGCGGAGCGCGTTTTCGAGCTTGACGGCGTAAGCGTGGAGAACTGGGAACGCGGCGGCTGGTGGTGCAACGTGCGGATGTCCAACACCGAACCGCTCGTGCGCCTCAACCTCGAAGCGAAGACGCCCGAGCTCATGGCGGAAAAGCGCGACGAACTGCTCGCGCTCATACGCGCATGACGCGCCACGCCATGCGGAAGCCCGAAATCCTCTCGCCCGCCGGGAACATGACATGTCTGCAGGCCGCGCTCGACGCGGGCGCGGACGCCGTCTACCTCGGCCTCGGTACGCTCAACATGCGCGCAAGAGCGTCCGCCAACTTCACTCGCGACGAACTGCCCGATGCCGCGCGACGATGCCGGGAACGCGGCGCCAAGCTCTACCTCGTGCTGAACACGATCGTGTTCGAGGACGAACTGGCGGAGGCGGAGGATATCATCCGTTTCGCCAAGCCGCACGCGGACGCATTCATAGTATCCGACTGGGGCGTGGTTTCGCTGTGCCGCAAGCATGGAACGCCCTTCCACGTGTCTACGCAGATGAGCTGCTCCAACTCGTCCGCCGCCGCGTTCCTGAAGTCGCAGGGCGCGTCCCGCGTCGTGCTAGCCCGCGAATGCACCCTCGCAGAAGCGGCGAAAATCGCCGCCCGTTCAGGAATAGAGGTCGAAACTTTCGTGCACGGTGCGCAGTGCGTGGCGGAAAGCGGACGCTGCCTCCTTTCGCACGACGCCTACGGCTGCAGCGCGAACAGGGGCGAATGCCACCAGCCCTGCCGGCGCAGGTTCCTCGTAAAAGCCATCGACCGGTTCACGGACGCGGACGGCAACCCGCTGCACGACGCAGACACGGAGTTCGAGGTCGAGCCGCACACCGTCCTTTCCGCGAAAGACCTCTGCTCGCTTCCGTTCGTGGACAAGCTCATGGCCGCCGGAATCGCGAGTTTCAAGATCGAGGGACGCGCCCGCAACGCCAACTACGTCAAGACCGTGACGGAGGCGTACCGCGAGGCCGTGGACGCCGTCGCCGACGGAACGTTCACCCAGGAACTAGCAGCCAGGCTCGTAGAGAAGACGAAGACGGTTTTCCACCGCGAATTCTCCACGGGGCTCTACTTCGGCCGGCCGGGCGCAGACCAGTTCACAGACGCGGAAGATTCCACCGCGACCACCGTCAAACGGCATGTCGGCGTCGTGATGGATTATTTCCTGAAGGCCGGAATCGCGCAGGTCAAGATACAGGACTGTCCCGTGCGCGTCGGCGACAAGCTGCAAATCCACGGCCCCACGACCGGCGTGCAGGAGTTCGCCGTCGCTTCGCTCCGGCGCGACGACGAAATCCCGGCCGTTGCCGAAAAAGGAACGTGGGTGACGTTTCCCGCGCCGCGCTGCCGCGTAGGCGACAAAGTGTTCCTCATTCAGGCTGCGGGCGCGAAGCCAGGCGATAGCGGCCAATCGCGTCGCCGTCGCCAACAACCTCCGTCCCAAGGCGACTGAAGCGCAGGGCGTCCGCGATTCGCCGCGACCCGATCACGACCGGCGCGGAAACCGAAATCCATTCGTCCACGAGATCCGCATCGGCGAGAGACGTGGCGAGTTTCAATCCCCCTTCGCACAAGACGTGCATCACGCCCATGCCGCCCAGCACGTCCAGAGCCTGTTCCGCGTCGGCGAACACGAGCGTCTTGTTCGGCGCACCGTCGGTGAACACCTGCGCGTCCTTCGGAAGCCTGCCGGAACGGGACACAACCACGCGGATCAAATCGTCGTTTCGCCTGCCGTGCGAGAGAAGCGAAGGATTGTCGCGCCGCACCGTCTCGGCGCCGACCATTATCGCGTCCACGCGCTCGCGCTCGCGTCCCGTGATCTTTCGCGCCTTCGCGGACGATATCCACTTCGCGTCCCCGCGCCCGTCGCAGATTTTCCGTCAAGCGACATGGCGAGCTTCACCGTCACGTACGGCATCCCCGTCGTGACGTATTTTGCGAACGGCGCAATCAGGCGGCGTGCGGCGGCGAGAGCGGACGCCATTCCGCCGGACGGATCCCATTTTCCCTCCAACGTGTTGGCTCGGCTCGGCACGGCGCATTCCACGCCAGCCCGCGAAAGGACGCGCCCCGCCCTTCCGCTGTTCACCGGATTCGGGTCGCGCACGGCGAAAGCCACGCGGCCTATCCCGGCCGCGACGATCGCGTCCGTGCAGGCTCCCACGCGCCCCGGCCTCGAACACGGCTCGAGCGTGACATACAGCGTCGCGCCGCGCACCGATTCTCCGCGCCGGGCGGCGTCCTTTATCGCCGCGACTTCCGCATGGTCGCCGCCGCAACGTCTATGCCATCCTTCGCCGACGATTTTCCCGCCGCGCACTATCACCGCGCCGACGGGCGGATTCGGGCGCGTGTGCCCTTCTCCCCGCGCGGCCAATTCGACCGCCCGCCATGCAAAGCAAGGATCGAACTTTTCGGAAATTTTCATTTTCCGCCCGATGCAAGTTCGCGAATGCGGCGGGACGTGCGCACGGCGCAAAACTCCTTGCCGCACATCGAACAGTGGTCGTCCGAATGCGCCTCGTCCGTGAAAGCGCGCGTGCGAAGCCAACGCGCCCTGGCGCGCTCCGGATCGAGCGCAAGCGAGAACTGCCTGTCCCAGTCGAACGCGGCGCGCGCGTCGGACATGGCGTCGTCGCGGTCGCGCGCGCCCGGAAGCCCGCGCGCCACGTCGCCGGCGTGCGCTGCGATCTTGTAGGCGATGCAGCCGCGATGGACTTCGTCGCCGTCCGGAAGACCGAGATGTTCGGCGGGCGTCACGTAGCAGAGCAGGGAAGCTCCGTAAGTCGCCGCCGCCGTCGCGCCGATGGCGCTCACGATGTGGTCGTAGCCGGGCGCGATGTCCGTGACCACAGGTCCGAGCACGTAGAAAGGCGCACCTTTGCACACGGACTGTTCGCGCTCCATGTTCATCTTGATCTGGTCGAACGGCACGTGCCCCGGCCCCTCGACCATAACCTGCACGCCGCGCGCGCGGCAACGCTCCACAAGTTCGCCAAGAACGTCCAACTCCCCGAACTGCGCCGCGTCGGAAGCATCCGCCAGACATCCCGGACGCAATCCGTCGCCGAGGGACACTGTTACGTCGTGTTCGGCGAGGATGTCCATCACTTCGTCCCAGTGCGTGTAGAGAGGGTTTTCGGTGCGGTTTTCCATCATCCACTCGGCCATGATCGACCCGCCGCGGCTCACGATCCCCATCTTGCGCTTCATGGCCTCCGGAATCTGCTTGAGCAGCAGCCCGGCATGGAGCGTCATGAAATCCACGCCCTGCTCCGCCTGTTCGCGGATCACGCCGATAAGAAGCGAGGGATCCATGCGGGGTATGTCGCCCTTGAGGCGCGAAATCGTCTCGTAGACGGGCACCGTGCCGAGCGGGCGCGGACTTGCGTCCAGCATTCCCTGACGGATGGCCTTCACGTCGTCGCCGACGGAAAGGTCCATGACGAAATCGGCGCCTGCCTTAAGGGCGATGGCAAGCTTTTCAAGTTCGTCGCCCTTCCCCGAGTGCGTGACGCTGCGCCCGAGGTTCGCGTTGATCTTGGTCGAGACCATGCGCCCGACGCCTACCGGGCGGCAGTTCGCATGGGCGGGGTTCAGCGGAATGACGGCGGTTCCGTCCGCCACTGCGGCGCGGAGCGCCTCGGCGTCCACTTTTTCGTCCGCCGCGACGGTCTTCATCGCGTCCGTGACGATGCCCTTGCGGGCGGCTTCAAGCTGTGTCATGTGCAGTCAGAATCCTTTCCGGTTCAGGCTTCGAGGTTTCCGATCACCGCCTTGATGCGGCGCACGCCGGCGGAAGAGCTCTGCTCCTTCGTGATCTTGAAGCTGCCCAGTTCGGACGTATTCTCGACGTGCGGGCCGCAGCAGATTTCCTTCGACACGTCGCCGATGGAGTAGAGGCTCACCTGATCGCCGTACTTCGACCCGAAGAGCGCCATCGCGCCCTCGTTCTTGGCCTCCTCCACCGTCGTCATCTTCTTGGTGACGGGAATGGCGTCCTTGATCCACTGGTTGACGAGTTCCTCCACGGCCTTTATCTGCTCGTCCGTCATCTTCTCCGGCCACGTGAAATCGAAGCGCAGACGCTCCGGCGTAATGTTCGAGCCTTTCTGGTTCGCCGTGGGGCCGAGAACCTTGTGGAGAGCGGCGTGCAGCAGGTGCGTCGCGGTGTGCATCCGCGTGACGACGGCGGAGTTGTCCTGCAGGCCGGCCTTGAACGCTCCCGCTGACGTAGTGCGGGAAAGCTCCTGGTGCTTCTTGTTGGCCTCGTCGAAGCCGGCCACGTCCACTTCGAGCCCCTGCTCCCTTGCGAGCTCCAGCGTCATTTCCAGAGGGTAGCCGAACGTGTCGTAGAGCTTGAACGCGGTCTTGCCGCTGATCTGCGTCTGGTTGTGGAGCTTGAGCTGCTCGGCGACCTTTGCGAACATCGCCGCGCCCTTGTCGAGCGTCTGGTTGAAGCGGTTCTCCTCGGCCTCGAGGTCGTTCTTGCACGTGGCGAGATTGGCCGCGAGTTCGGGATAGACGTGCTTGTACTTCTCGCAGATCGTCTCGGCGAGCTTGACGGTGAAGCCCGGAGCGATTCCGAGGAAGCGGCTGTAGCGCACGGCGCGGCGGATGAGACGGCGCAGCACGTAGTTCGCGCCGATGTTGCCGGGCTTCACGCCGCCCTTCGGGTCGCAGAGGATGAACGTGGCCGTGCGCATGTGGTCGGCGATGATGCGGCGGGCGCGCAGGGCCTGCTCCGGGTCGTCCGGCTGCGTGGTGGAAAGCTCGTCGATCTTCGCCATGATCGGGGCGAAGATTTCCGTGTCGAACACCGTCGGAGCGCCGGAAAGCATGCACACGGTGCGCTCGACGCCCATGCCGGTATCGACGTTGTGGCGGCCGAGCGGCTCGAACTTGCCTTCCGCGTTCTTGTTGTACTGCATGAACACGTTGTTCCAGATCTCGATG
>JAFPNP010000330.1 GCA_017411125.1 Kiritimatiellia bacterium | reverse complement strand
TCATCCTACCTCATTGCCGCTCGCAGGCGATTTTCGATTCCTCGTCGGTCGCTTCGAGCTTCATGATGACGGGGCGGAGTCCGTCGTTGCAGCTCACGATGGCGACGCCGGGCTTCACTAATTGGCAGTGGTAGCAGATCCCAAGAGCTTCGGGCGTGAGGCGAGAAGAGGCGGAATGTTCGCAAAAAAGCGAAAAGTCCGCTAAGCTTGCGGACTTCGGATGAATCTTGAATGGTGGGCGCTGCTGGACTCGGACCAGCGACCCCTACCGTGTGAAGGTAGTGCTCTAACCAACTGAGCTAAGCGCCCTAAACAGAAAACGTGGATAGTATATCAAAAAAACTCGTGCAGTGCAAATGGAAATTTTATCCACCTTTATCTCGGATTGTCCGGGATAAAGGTGGATAATATGCGGACATTGCCATTTGGTGCCAAATGGTGTATACTTTGCCGCGCCGTTTGGAACGCCGCCAACGCGCTTTCGCATTCGGCGCCGGGCTTCGGCTCGGTTTCGCAATCAATGGACAAGAATGAACATGAATGAAGAAACCATCGATCCAGGAATTTTTTCTGTAGATTTCGACAGGCAGATTCCGCGCCGCGGCACCGCAAGCGTCAAATGGGACGTGCCGCGCGAGGACGGCGTGCTGCCATTGTGGGTGGCCGACATGGATTTTCGAACCGCACAGCCAATCATAGACGCCTTGCGCCGCCGCGTTGAAGACGGCATCTACGGATATGCCCTGCCTCCGCGGACATGGCGCGAAAGTCTCGTCCGCTGGCTTTCCGTCCGGCACGGATGGACGATGTCGCCTGACTCCGTGCTCGGCGCGATTGGCGTAGTGCCCGCCCTTGCTGCCGTTGTACGCGCACTATGCCGTCCGGGCGACAAAGTCGTCGTGCAACCGCCGGTCTACGGATGTTTTTTCACCACGATTCGCAATCAAGGATGCGAAGTGCTGGAAAGTCCTCTTCGACGAGTTTCCGCGCCGGACGGCGCAGGCGGCGATTTCACTTACGAGATGGACTTCGACGATCTGGAGCGCAAGATCGCGCAGCCCGGCGTGCGGCTGTTTCTGCTGTGCAATCCCCACAATCCCGCCGGGCGGTCGTGGACGGCGGACGAGTTGCGGCGCGCCGGCGATATCTGCCGCCGCAACGGCGTTTTCGTAGTGAGCGACGAGATCCACGCCGATTTGCAGATGCCCGGTTCGCGGCACGTGCCGTTCGCTTCGCTCTCCGATTCGTTCCGCGACGGTTCGCTCTCGTTCTGGTCCGCCTCGAAAGCTTTCAATCTGGCAGGTCTCCAGACCGCCGAAGTCGTCTGCGCCAATTCGTCCGTCCGGGAACTGGTCGGCAAATCTCTAGAAACCAACGGCACGGGCGGACTCAATCCATTCGGTTTTGTCGCCTCGTCCGTCGCTTGGGACGAATGCGCCGGATGGCTCGACGCCGTCAGGTCATACATCAAAGGCAATTACATTGTCTTGTGCGATTTCCTTCGAGCCAGGCTCCCGCGTCTGCGCGTGGCCACGCTCGAAGCGACGTATCTCGCCTGGGTGGATACGTCCGCGCTTGGAATTCCTTCAGAAACGCTCGTTGCGCGCCTTGAACGCGAGGCGAAGGTGTTGTTTTCGCCCGGCAAGATTTTCGGAGAAGCGAGGGACGAGGCGTTTCTGCGCGTGAATCTGGCTTGTCCGCGGGCCACGCTGGCGGAGGCGCTGGAGCGCGTCGCCGCGTGGTGCGACGCAGCCGTCAGAACTTGAACACGATCTCCCAGCGGATGAAATACGCGGGGCGCGACGAATCGAAGTAGTCGCCGGGATTGAACACCTCTGCGACGAGATGTCCGAACACGGTGAACCGGTCGAGGCCGGACGCCCCTTTCGGGGCGATGCGCAGCGGGAAATCGTAGCGGGCGGCGGTGAGCCAGCCTTTGTACATGCTCTGTCCGGAGCCGTCCGCATGGCCCTGATGGTCCTGCACTGCCGCGAACATCGGACCGGAATACGCCGAGACGCGGTGCATCTTCCCGAAATCCGCGCCAACCGTCCACTTTGGATAAAGCATGTTGCTCCAGTATCCGAGGCCGTATAGCGTGCCGTACTGGAACATTTCCGAATCCATCGGCGCGCGCGCCCACATAGGATCCCATGCAGTGTCGTTGTCGTCGCCTTCGGTGCGGTGCTTGTCGCCGGAAAGATAGTACGCGCTCAGGCGCGTGTACGGACGGAACTCGTCGGGAGATTTCACGTGCTTGTGCAGATCCGCCGCCGCGTATCCCATCCAGCCGCCGGCCTGCGTGCCGTTCGATCGCGCCCCGAACTGCTTTGCGCCCTCGAAGTCGAAATTGAAATTCTCCGTCACGTGTGGCGTCACGTGTACGCCGAAGGTCGTCACTTGTTTGTCGGGGATGCGCGCGCCCGAAGGGGCGCGATACTTTTCGGCATGCTTGTGGACGATGAAAAGCTGGTACGGAAGACGCCTCTCGAAGAGATCGTCGTTCCAGACGAGTCCGCCGCCCCATTCGTCCATTTCAGGCGAGTCGCCGGGATGTATTGCGTTCATTGGCCGCCCGCGCGAGTTGCGGTTGCCGTAGCGGAAGATGTTGCGCCCGTTGTCGTACAGGGTGAAGGCGTCGAGTTTCGACGTGTCGGTCGGATGGAACGTGAGGCGTATCATGTCCGCATAGCAGCAGCGCGAACCGACGTAGGGCGAACCGTCGTTGATTATGCGGTCGAGGCCGAGGACGGAATGCCGCCCGTCGAACATGTCCTGCCGGCCGACGCGGAAGTCGAAGAAGCCGTCGAAAAGCCCCGTCGCGCCGAGCCAGAGGTTGTCCAGCACGACTTCGTCCGGGAAGTTGTACGAACGGCGCTTGCGCTTCACTCCGTTCTCGATAAAATGTTCGCGGAACTCGTCCGTGAGGCGCGTGTAGAGCGTGAACTGCTCGTAGTCGAGCTGTCCCCACACGCGCGGGCGGAAGCGGATGTGGTTGATGTTCTTCCTGTACGCGCGCGGCATCATCGCGCCAGGTGCGCCGGGAAGCCCCGGCACGTTGTGCATGATCTCCTCGCGTATGCGGAAGTCCGCTCCGGCCGAGACCGCCAGAGCGGAGTCTACAGGCTCGTCGGGGACTGGAACCTCGTTTGTTTCGGCCACCGCGGCCAGTGCGACGGCATAGACACCTGTTGCAAGAATGAATTTCATGTCCATCAGTATACCACATTCGCGCTGCCATGAACAGATGCTTTTTATTTCCTGTTTTTTAGGCTTGCGTTCCAGCCGAGAATACTGTATCATACACGTCGATTTTCACCATCAAAAGAATTTAAATCAAAAAGGAGCAAAAGAAATGAAAAGTTCGACGATGATGGCGGTTGCGGTTTGTGGTGTTCTTGCGTTCGCGGTCGCGGGCTGCAAGTATGACGATGTGACGGATCCGAACCAGAACGACGTTGCCAATGCGACCGACGTCGCCACGGACGGCGGCGAGGCTGCCGCCGACGGCAAGGACGTGGCGACCGACGATGCGACGAAAGCCAACGCAAACGGCGATGCGGCAAACAGCGGTGCGGATATCGCCGGCATCCAGGACGAGAACGGCATCCCCGCGACGGGCGTTCCGTTCGATCAGGATCCCAACTACTCGCGCTGCACCGACGTGAACTTCGAACCCGTCTACTTCGGCTTTGACGCGTCCAATCTCGCACCGGCCGAGATGGCGAAGATTGAGACCGTCGCGGCCCATCTCAAGAAGACCGGGCGCGTCGTGATCGTCGAGGGCAATTGCGACGAGCGCGGCTCCAACGAATACAACCTTTCTCTCGGCGAGATTCGCGCCATTGCGATCCGCGACTACCTCGTGACGCTCGGCGTCGATCCGCAGAGCGTGCAAACGAAGAGCTACGGCGAAGAGAAGCCGGCCGTGGTCGGTGCCAACGAAGGCGCGTGGAGCAAGAACCGCCGCGGCGAGTTCGCAGTGTTCGCGAAGAAGTAATCCGGCTGGCGGTTGACGATTGCAGATGGGCTTCGCGTTCATCTTTGAATCTGTCGGAGGCACCGAGTGGTTAGTCCTGCTCGGTGTCATTCTTATTGTCGTCGGGCCGAAGAACCTTCCGTCCGCCGCGCGCAAGATGGGACAGATCATGGCCAACCTCCGCCGTGCGGCGGACGAATTCAAGCGGCAACTACTATCGATGGACGAGGAAGTCCGGAAGACGGTGGAGGACGCCGTTGTGACGGACGCTCCCGTCGAAACGCCGGACAGGCTTGGCGCCGACGAGCCCGTCACGTCCGAGTATGGCGACGGCGGCGAATCGTATTCAGAGGACAATGCCTATCCTGAAGACGATCCATATCCCGGCCACGAGGATTATTTCGACGAGGAGTCGTCCAGCGATAGTTCCGAAGACGGGGGCGATTCCGGTGACGGCTCCGAGACTTCGGCGCGTGAAGACGCGCGCCCTCCCGTTGCATCTCCGTCTGACGAGGAGCTCCTGGCCGTGAAGATCACCGTTTCGCCCGCGCCTGAAAAGCGGAAATGACGATGCGCCAGATTATCAAGAATCCCGACGAGTACAACGATCCGCCCCGTCCGTTTTTCGAGCACATCGTGGCGCTTCGCTCCTGCCTCATCCATGCCGTGTTGGCTTGGACGCTCTGTTGCATCGTGACTGGCTTTTTCTCCCCTGCGGTGCTGGGCTGGCTCAAGGCGCCCGCGGCCGCGCTGGAGGAAGCTGGCAAGATCAAGATCGTCAGCCTCAATCTGACGGGCGGGTTCAGTCAGATAATGTCCATTGCGATGTGGGGCGGCACGGCGCTGAGCTTCCCGTTTGTGATGTATTTCATCCTGCGTTTCGTTTTCCCCGCCTTGACGAAGAAAGAGAAGGTAGCGATACTTTTCTTCCTTTTGTGCGGCACGGCGTTCTTCGGCGTGGGGGTGACGTTTGCCTATGGGCAGCTTGCCCCGAACGTGGTCAATTTCTTCGACGTGGTCAACGGCTGGGTAGGGCTTAACGTGACGGAAGTGCAGATCGAGAACTACGTACCGTTGATTCTCAAACTCGTGCTTGCGTTCGGTCTCGTGTTCCAAGTGCCGCTGCTTCTGTTCGTGCTGGGCTGGCTTGGGGTCATATCGTCCGAGTCGCTGCGCAGCTGGCGGCGCTTTGCGATCGTGCTTGCTTTCTTCCTCGGAATGGTGCTTACGCCGCCTGACCCGATGAGCCAGCTTCTCATGGCGCTGCCGCTCATCCTGCTGTACGAGGTGAGCGTGTGGGGCGTCTATTTCAAGGAGGTCTGCGCCGGCGAGCATTCCTCGCGCAAGAAGGACGCGGGCGAGGTCAAGGAGCCGGCATGAAAAACCGGTGGATGATCGTGCTCGGCTTTCTGGGCGCGATCGTGTTTGGCGCGTTTCTTTTCATGCTGCCGGTGTCGTCTGCCTCCCGCACCTGGATGAACCCGATTGACGCGCTTTTTACGGCGTGCTCCGCAGTATGCATAACGGGATTGACGGTTGTGGATGTCGGCAGGGATCTTTCCTGTTTCGGGCAGGTGTTGCTTGCATGTCTGGTGCAGCTGGGATGCGTCGGCATAATGACGTGTGCGACCTTCTTTCTCGTTGTGGTCGGCCGCCGCGTGTCGCTTGAAAGCGAGTTTTCCATAATGAACGCCTACGGCGTTTCTGGAGTACGCGGGTTCCGGTCGCTGGTCGTGTGGGTCGTCGCGGCCATGTTCGTCATAGAGACGCTTGGCACCGTGGCGCTCTGGACTCAGTTCACGTGGGGGCGTCCTCTGGCGGAGGCGTTGCGCGACGGTCATTCGTGGTACAGGGCGTGGTTCTTTTCGGTGATGTCATTCTGCAACGCCGGCTTTTCGATCGATCCGGGAAGCATTGCGGAGTTCGGTTCCCGTCCGTTGGCGCTCGTGACGATGGGCGTGCTGGTCGTTCTGGGCGGCGTGGGCTTTCTCGTGGTGTACAACGTCTGCACCGTGAAGTTCTGGCGGCGCAATCTGATGAAACGCGGACGGCTCACGCTTCATGCGCGCGTCGTATTGCGGTGGACGTTTTTCTTCATCGTCATCATGTTTGCGTTCTACGTCCTGCTGGAGTGGAACGGCTCGCTTGCTGCGTTCGACTGGAGCGAGAAGCCAGCCGTCGCGTTTTTCCAGGCCATTACGCCGCGCACGTGCGGATTCACCGTCGTGCCGGTGGAGTCCATGCATCCGGCGACGCGCTTTCTCAGCGAGGTGATGATGTTCATAGGCGCTGCGCCGGGCGGTGCCGGGGGCGGCATCAAGATCACGACTTTTGCCGTGTTCGTGACGACGTTGGCAGCCATCTGCCGCGGCCACCGCGACACCGTGATGCACAAGCGCGCCGTTCCTGAGATCGTCGTGCGCGAGACGCTTGTGATCGTGTTTGTGTTCGCAGCGCTCATAACATGTGCAATGACGGTGCTTCTTGCGAGCGAGAAGGGCATTCCGTTCGAGAATCTTCTTTTCGAGACCGTCAGCGCGGTGTCCACTACCGGCCTCAGCTGCGGGGACACTACGGCGTCTCTCTCGACGATCGGTCGCGTGGTCGTCATGGTCTGCATGTTCTGCGGACGCCTTGGCGCGATCGCCATAGTGATGCTTGTAGGCGGACAGGATGAGCGGATTTCCATCCGCTATCCCCGCGAGGAGCTTGTCGTGGGCTAGATTTCCGCCTCTCAGTACAGGAAGGAGCAAAGCGATGTTCAAGATAGGTTGCCATCTTTCGTCGGCCGGCGGCTATCTGGCAATGGGCCAGACGGCGCGTTCCATCGGTGCGAACGTTTTTCAGTTCTTTACGCGGAATCCGCGCGGCGGCGCTGCAAAGCCGATGGACCGCAACGACGTGCGCGATTTCATCGCGTATGCGAACAGGGAGGGCATAGGCCCTATTCTCGCCCATGCGCCGTACACGTTGAACGCCGCCGGAGCGGAGGCTCGCGTGCGCGAGTTCGCGGAGACCACTATGGCGGACGACTTGAAGCGCCTTGAACTCACTCCCGGAGCTTTGTACAACTTCCATCCCGGATGTCATATGGGGCAGGGTACGGACAAGGGCGTGGAACTCATCGCTTCCATGCTCGTGCGCATCCTTTCCCGTCTCGACGCGCCGCCGTCCACGACTATTCTTCTTGAAACTATGGCGGGAAAAGGAACGGAGGTCGGGCGCACTTTCGAGGAGTTGCGGGCGATAATCGATGCCGTGGAACCAAAACTTCCGTTTCCGTACCGCCTTGGCGTCTGTCTCGACACGTGCCATGTGTGGGATGGCGGGTATGACGTCGCGGACGGACTTGACGACGTAATCGCGGAGTTCGATTCCGTCGTCGGGCTCGACAGGCTCAAGGCCGTCCACCTCAACGATTCCATGAACGTGCGCGGCTCGCACAAAGACCGCCACGCCTGCATAGGGAAGGGAAAGATCGGCGTGGATGCGCTCGTGCGCGTGATCAACCATCCACGCCTGCGCGACCTGCCGTTCTACCTCGAAACGCCGAACGATCTCGACGGCTACCGCGCCGAGATCGCGTTTCTCGCCTCGCGCCGCGCTCCCGTCAGATAAACTTTTTGTTGAGCGTGAAACCGAAGTCTTTGGCTATCTGTTTGAGCTGAGGGACCTGGATCGCGCTCTTCTTCATTGCTCCTGTGGATTGTGCGCGGATGCGGATTTCGGCGGCTTTCTCCACCGTGTCCATGAGCCCGAAGCAGCGGTCGAAATCTTTGCCGGATACGAACAGGCCATGATGCACCCACACGACTATGTTGTAGTCGCGCATGAGCTTCGACGTGGCGGCGGCTATTGGTCCCTTGCCCGGCACCATCCACGGCACCACGCCGACGCCTTCGGGAAATATCACCGGGCATTCAGTCATTATCTCCCAAAGGGCACGCGTGAACGCCTTGTCGGTGGGCGGCAGCACGAACGTGAGGGCTATGAGATTTACGGGATGCGCGTGGTAGATCACGCGGTGTTCGCCGCCGGTCGTTTCGAGCTTCACCTCGTGGTTCTTGAGGTGGCTGGGAAACTCGCTCGTGGGGCGTCCGCCGTCGGAAAGGCCCCACCAGATGCGGTACTTGGTTCCGGACTTGTCGATTTCCACGATGCCGAAAGCGTTTTCCGGGTTGCGCATGACGTTGCGCATGTAGCCAGTGGTGCGTGTGACCATGAAGAACTCTCCGGCGAGCTTCGGGACGCTCTCGCATATCTCTTGCCAGTCGCCGGAAGCCTTCTTTGCGACCTTTTTCACGTTGGCCGCTTCGTCTTGCGTGAGGCGGTAGCTGAGATTGCCCCCGTTCATTTCATGCCAGCCTTTGTCCACGCCGTCCTGCGCGAGCTGCATGAAGCCCTTTGTGCAGGGCATGTCGAGAATTTTCATCGTTTTTCCTTTCAGTGCCGTTTTAGATTACGCCTTTTATGTACTTCTCTGTCACTGCGCGCCAGAACACGACGCAGCAGGCGGAAAGCGGAATGGCGAGCAGAAGCCCGAGCATCGAATGGAATACGATGCCCCAGAAGAAGAAACTGAATATCACGCCTGCATAGCCAAGCCCGGTCTTTTTGCCCTGTATGCGCGGGGTGATGAGATAGCCGTCGAGGAACTGTCCGGCAAGCCATACGGATAGAACCCCGACAAGACGCAGCAAGCTTCCACCGTCGCCGAAGTACGCCACCGGCAGGGCGATTGGCAGGCAGAGAACTGTTCCGAGGAACGGCACGAGGTTCAGCACGCCAAGAAGGAAGCCGATGAGGAAGCCATACGGAAGTCCAACGAGCACGAACCCAAGACCGTAGAGGAATCCTTCGATGAGGCAGATGACGACCTGCCGCTGGAAGAAGTTCACGAGGATGTCCGTGAATGCGTCGATCTGCCTCGCCACGAACGCCTTGGTCGCGTCCTTGAGGAACGGGAGGTGGCGCGCGTAGTCGCTTCCGGTCATCGGCGGGCGCATGAGGAAGAACACGAAGAACACGAGCGTGACGAGCCACGACGCAAGCCCCACGACGTACTTGATGGCGTCCACTCCGGCCTTCATCGCCACGCCGCCGTACTGCCCGCCGAGCATTGCAAGCGCGTCCTTCGAAAACGTCGCCGGATCGTTTAGGAACGTCATGACCAGACCGTTTGGATCGGTCCCCAGCTGCAGCAGCGTTGTCTTCGCATTGGGGAACTGCGCGTTCACCCAGTTGCTTGCGCGCGCCACCACGGTCGGCGCGTGCGCGACGAAGTTCGCAGCCTGTGAAACGACCAGCGCTCCGCCGTACCATGCGGCGACGCAAAGCGGCAGCAGCACCGACACTAGCATGATCGAAAGGGCCAGCGTGGGGTTGCGCACCTTACCGCGCAGAAACTCGTAGTAAGGCTTGAACAGCAGCGCGAGGAACAAACCCGCGATGACCGGCGTTATTGCCGATGACGCGAAGGACAAAAATCGTATGACCGCCCAGCCGACGGACAGCGCAAAGGCCGCGAGAAGCGAAAAAGCGGCCACCGTGACGCCTGCGGCCACGGTTTTCCTCTGGGATGGCGTAAAGTCAATCATGTCGGAATTATATCAAATGCCGCCGTGCGCGGAAAGTCAAATCGCGTCAGGCGTAACTGTGCATTCCAGTGAACAGGCGGGAAAGATTTATCCATGTTAGAGTGAGAACTATCATCGCCGCGCCAGCGACGAGGAACGCCCGGTCCGCGCGGGCTGAGAGACGTCCGCGCACATGGAAGTAGGCGACATACAGCAGCCACGTGGCGAGCGACCACATTTCCTTGGGATCGAACTGCCACCAGTGTCCCCAGCATATCTTGCCCCACGCCGCGCCCAGCACGAGTCCGAGCGTCAGCAGGAAGAACCCAACGCCCGCAAGCCGTCGCCCAGCGCCGAACGCGGCGCGGACGAGAAGCACGTAGCCAATCACATACGCTCCGACGTGCGGCACGAAGAACGGACTCTGCAGCGCCGGCATTAGCCGCTTCACGCTGCCGTCCATGAAGAACGCGACGGGGACCGTCACGAGCGCGAGCAGCGCGGAGTCGACGAGCATTGTGTTCTGTCCGTCCAGTTTCGCCGAGACGAACGTCAGCATGGGAAGCATCGCCGCCGTACACATGAGGAACTCGTACATGTTCTGCATAGGGGGATGTCCTGTCGCGAGGCCGCGGTGTACGAGCATAGCCGCCGCTCCGAGGAATGCCAGACCGTACAACACCGTCAGAGCGCGGGGAGGGACGTGTTTCGTCGCGGCTTCGGCAGGACGTGTCTTCCTTGTGAACGCGAACGCATAGCCCAGCGCGCCGAACATGAGCAAAGCCGCGCCGAATGCCGCAATCGGCAGTCCGACGTCCCTGACGCACAACAGCACGGTGAGGTAGAACGGCTCGCCGGTATGCGGGTTTTGCATCTCTTGGTAGGAGTTTTGGTAAACCCACCACTGCCCGAAGACGGCTGGATGGTTCACCGATATCGACAGTTCCTCGCCCTTTGCGTTGCGCACCTTGCTGGTGTACTGGCGCACCGCGCCGGTATCTTCCCACCGGTCGATCGTGAAAGCGTCCAGCGTGAGCTGTTCCACGCCGGCGACGTCGCCCGACCGCCCTGGAGCGAGCGTGAGGCTTCCTTCCTCGCCGCCAGAAATCTCGTTCAAAACCCATCCGCCAAGCACAAGCGAGAATCCGAGGTGCAGCGCGAGCACGAACGGGCGCGATACCATGCGGGAGCAGACCGCGACGGAAAGCGCCGCAAGGCACGCCAACGCTCCCGTGCCATATGCTTTCGTGAACGCCAGCGCGCGATCCGCGCCGATGCACGCCAGCGCGACGGACAGCGCGGCGCACGCAACCGGAACGGCCAAAGGCACGTCCAGGAACTTCCTCCACGCCGGACGCCCGGCGCTTGTTTCTTCTGAGGCGTAGCTCATTGCGCAAAACATTTTGAAATTATTTCCGCCGGCTCCGCCATGCGCCCCTTGCCCGACGTGCCGCAGGCAAGTGCGCCTTCGCCGGGAGAGACTATGCGGACGCCGCGCGCGGAAAGCGCGGCGACGTTCGCCTGCGTGGCCGGGTTCGCCCACATTCCGTCGTTCATCGCCGGGGCGACCGCCACGGGAGATCTTGCGGCAAGCAGGACTGAGGACAGCAGATCGTCTGCGATCCCGTGCGCCATCTTCGCGAGGATGTTCGCCGTGGCCGGCGCTACCAGCACGAATTCGGCCCACTCGGCGAGCGAGATGTGCTCCGGCCGCCATTCGCCCGGCTCCGCGAACATGTCGCACGCCACCGGGTTGCGCGAGAGAGTCTGGAACGTCAACGGCATTACGAACTCCCGCGCATGGGTGGTCATCGCCACGCGCACGTCGTCGCCGCGTTTCACGAGAAGCCGCACCAGCTCGCAGGCCTTGTAGACCGCGATGGAGCCGGTGACGCCCAGAAGCACCTTCATTACATTCTCCCGCTGCGCACGTCGATGAGGTCGCACAGCCGCTTGTACGCGATCGCCAGGTCGTCGTTCACGACCTGGTACATGTACTCGTCGGCGCGGGCCATCTCGCCATCCGCGTTCGCGAGGCGGCGTTCGATGGTTTCGGGGGAGTCCGTGCCGCGTTTTTCCAGCCGGACGCGCAGAGCCTCCATGTCCGGCGGCTTGATGAACACGTCCATGTAGCCGGCGCGCAGGGGATTGTCCGCCGGCAGGTGGTGCAGCACGTAGTGGCGAACCTTGGCGGCGCCGACTACGTCGATGTCCAGAATCATCGAATTGCCTTCGTTCAGCACGTCGACGATCGGCTGGCGAAGCGTGCCGTAGTAGTTGCCGTGGACTTCCGCAGACTCCAGAAAGGCGTCCTCCGCAAGAAGTTCGCGGAATCTGTCCACAGTGAGGAAATGGTAGTCGATGCCGTCCTCTTCCTCGCCGCGCGGCTTGCGCGTGGTACACGAAACGGAATACTGCAGGTCTGGGTACTCCTGCAGCAGCATATCGATGAGCGTGGACTTTCCGCATCCGGAAGGTGCGCTCATGACGATGAAAAGCGGTTTGGTTTTCATGCCAGCAAATCCCCGCCTGGCGGCGGGGATTCCGGCGGGAAACGGCGCGGACGCCGCCTCCCGCAACGAGCCTTACTTGTTCTTGTGGCGCTGCGCCTTCATCCGCTTGTCGTACTTGTGCTTCGACATTTTCTTGCGGCGCTTCTTCTTGATGGAACCCATCGCGTTCTCCTTTTCTTTGTTTGCTCGTGTTTTATTGTTGAGCGGCGCTTCCGCGCCGCCCGTCAGAAAATCACCTTGTTCAACGCCAGTTCGATGATTCCCGTGGCGCCGGCGGCGCGGAGGACGGGTATGAGGTCGCGCACCTGGTGCTCCTCCACCACGCTCTCCACCGCGAACCAGTCCGCATCGTTGAGCTTGTTCACCGTCGGCGCGTGCAGGGCGGGCAGCGCGGCGGTGATCTTCTCTAGCTTCTTCGCGGGCGCGTTCAGCTTCAGCAGCACGCGCTTCTGCGCGTCGAGCGCGCCGCAGAGAAGCATTTTGAGCTGTTCGAGCTTCTCGCGCTTCGCTTTTACCTTCCACGCCTTCTTGTTGGCGATGAGGCGGGTCGTTGAGGTGAGGATCGTGTCCACGACGCGGAGGTTGTTCGCCCTGAGCGAGCTGCCGGTTTCGGTGAGGTCCACGATCGCGTCCACGAGTTCCGGAGCCTTGACCTCGGTCGCGCCCCAGCTGAACTCCACGTCCGCTTTGACGCCGTTCTGCTTGAGATAGCGCTTCACTAGGCCGACCGCCTCGGAGGAGATGCGCTTGCCGGCGAGATCCTTGACGCTCTTTATCTTGGAGTCGTTAGGTACCGCCAGCACCCAGCGCACCGGATTGGATGTCGCTTTGGAGTAGTTCAGCTCGCAAACCTCCTGCACGTCGCTGCCGTTTTCGTACACCCAGTCGTAGCCGCAGATGCCCGCGTCGAGAAGCCCCAGCTCCACGTAGCGGCTCATTTCCTGCGGACGCAGAAGGCGGCACTTTATTTCCGGGTCGTCGATGGACGGTATGTAGGAACGCGACGAGCAGGTGACATTGAACCCTGCGCGCTTGAACAGCGCGAAGGTCGATTCCTGAAGACTGCCCTTCGGCAGGCCGAGTACGATTGCCATTTCTAGATTTCTCCAAACGTGAAAGTCCATAGTTTATCATAATTTCCATGCCAATGCAAGGATAATGCCGCAAGCGTGGCGGCAATGCCGCTTGTTAGTTGCAATATGCGGAGAAATCGCGCAAGAGCGGTTTCGCGGCGTATTTCGACACGGCAAGCCGCAACCGGGACGCCGTGATCCTGTCGAAGCGGACTATGTGTTTGTGGCCTATGCATGAACCCTTGTAGATTTCGCGCCAGTTTCCGTTGCCGGATTTAGCCTCTAGCGTGAATTCTCTCACGCGCTCGCCGAATTCTATTCGCTCTGCGAGAGTTATCTGGTTTACGGGGCCCGCGTCTTTGGGAACCGCAAGCTCCAGATTTTCACCCTCGCCCTCTGTGCCGCAAAGTTTGTTCGAGTAACGTTGTTTGATGCGCCGTCCGAATTCGGCGTAGATTTTCATCTCGTTTTCGGCAATCAGACCATTCGGCTGCGGCGCCGCGTTGAGGAGGAGGTTGCAGTTGCGCCCGACGGAGCGGTCGTACATGTTCACGAGATAGTCCATCGTCCAGTTGGGGCCGCCATTGTAGCAGAACCATCTGTTGTGTCCGAGAGGAACGTCGCATTCGCCGGGGATCCACCTCCCGCCGAAGGGATTGCCGCCGTATTGCATCTCTTTCGTCCCGTCGTCCGCAGTGCCGTCGGCTGCCGTGGACCAGCATGGATACGGCGCCAGGCCGCGTTCGTTGCCTACCCATCGGATGAGGTTCTTCGCGTCGGGCGGTCCTTGGAAAAGAAGTGCGTTTGGCTGGAACTTGTCAATGATAGGGAGGAGATCCGGGCCGCCTTTCTCCGGCGCAAGGGCGCCGCCGTCGAACCATATTTCGAACAAATCGCCGTATCGGCCCCATAGCTCTTCGGCCATTTTTTCGCATATCTTTGCGTAACGTTTCTGCGTTTCGGCCGACGGGTCGCCTAGCCAGCACCCTTTGGCCTTGACGCGTCCGGGCCCGTCCACTCCGAGGAATCCGTTTGCGGAGACGCTGGCGTAAAGGCCCGGCTCAATGCCGTATTTGCGGGCGCTTTCGATGAAATCCTTGACGACGTCGCCCTTGCCGCCGCGCCACGGAGACTGCTTCAAGCCGTAAGGATACAGGTCGCTCTGCCATTGGAGGAATCCCGAACAATGCTTGGCGACAAAGACGGCATATTTCGCGCCGTACGCTTTCGCCGCCTCCATCCACTGGTCAGTGTCGAGTTTTGCCGGATTGTACAGCGCCGGAGCCGGATGGTTCTTGAAACTGCGCCAGTTCCAGCGCGGATCGTACACGGGGATGTCGAAGTGGAAGAACATGCCGAGTTCCATGTCCGCCCAGCGTTTTTGCGCCGCTGTCGGAACGGGCAGAGCCGCAGTCGCGTTGGCAGGGCGCGTTGCCCTCAACACGTCGCCGGCGGCAGCGGCAACCGCCGTCGCTCCCGCCAGAAAACCGCGTCTTGTCATTTTACTTTTCTGCATGTCCATTGCCTTTCCTGTTGCGTTTGGTTTGCCTGTTCGTCGGCAGACTTGATTGCCGACAGTTGGCAAATATTGTACCACGTTACTCTTGTCCCAAGCAATCGAAATCGGCTTTCTGCGCTTTTGCCCCCATTTCCTGCTTGCATTGCGCGCGGCGTTTTTGCTACACTTCTCGCATGGAAACACATGCTTCGATCGCGTCTGTTGCGCAGACTTCTTTCTCCAGACGCACCTTCGTGAAGGGCGCTTTGTCCGCCGCTTTCGCCGCTCCCCGCGTCGCGCTTGGACGCAACGCGCTTGGACGTGCGACCATTGCGCTCATAGGCGCCGGCACGCAGGGGCGCCACCTGCTGCACCAATTCCTCGGACAGGACGTGGTGGTGACTGCCGTCTGCGATTGCGACAAGGCCCGCCGCGATAACCGGACGAAGGTCGTCAACGACTATTATGCGGCCAATCCGCAGCTCGGCGTCCCCAAGGACGTGTGCCGCTCCGTCGCCGACTTCCGGGAAATCATCGCGGACAAATCCATAGATATGGTTTGCATCGCGACGCCGGACCACTGGCACGCCTACATGGCCGTCGAGGCAATGAAAGCCGGAAAGGACGTCTATTGCGAAAAGCCTCTTGCGCACAACGTGAACGAAGCCAAGACGATAATGGCCGTTGCGAAAAGGACGGGGCGGGTGTTGCAGACAGGTGCGATGCAGCGCAGCAGCGTCGAGTTCAGAGTCACGTGCGAAATCGTACGCAATGGCTTCATAGGCGACGTGAAGAAAGTAGACGCCGTGTTCGGCGGACCGTCCCAGCCGCCGCGCGACTTCTGGAATCCCGCGAATGCGGCGAACGAGGGTTGCCCCAATCCCGACGTGGATTTCGACATGTGGTGCGGCCCCGCCCCGCTCGTCAAGTATTCCGACAGGCTTGCGCCTCGTGGCGTTCACCGCCACTTTCCCGATTGGCGTAGCCACGACTATTTCGGTATGGGTGGCGTCGGCGATTTCGGCGCCCACAATCTCGACATTGCGCAGTGGGGTCTTGGCATGGACGAGAGCGGCCCGGTGAAGGTCGTCAAGTCGAATGCCGCTCCGTCCGCTAACCCGTTCGACGGCGGACGCCGCCAGTCCGACGCACGGCTCGTGTTCGGCAACGGCGCGGAGATTCGCCACGTGCCGCACGGCAAGATGAATTACATGGACGTGTTCTACGGCACGGAGGGTGCGGTGGCGGTGGATCGCGGC
>JAFPNP010000329.1 GCA_017411125.1 Kiritimatiellia bacterium | reverse complement strand
TCATTTTCTGCCGCACGACAAGGAACGCCTCTGCGCTCCTGTCGCCGGATTTTCACTTAACGCAAAACGGAAATCGCCACTTCTCCCTTTGTTTTCAGGGGTGTGACGTTTTTCATGCCTCAAAAATTGGGGAACCTCCAAAAATTCAATTTCTATTTCCGATGCTTCGTCATGTCTTTTGCGAACTGCTCGCGCATGCGCCGAAAAACGCAGCCTCCGCGACGGGGCCGAAGCTCTGTCTGTGTTCGGGGCACGGCCCCAACCTGTTGAGCGCTTCAATATGGGCGGCGGTAGGATAGCCTTTGTGCGCGGCAAAACCGTATCCGGGATATTTCGCCTCCATTTCAAGGCAATAGGCGTCGCGGGACGTCTTGGCTAGTATCGAGGCTGCGGCTATGAAGAGCGACTTGGCATCTCCTTTCACCACGTTCTGCGACGGAAACGGCAGCGACGGCACGGCAAGCCCGTCGACAAGTATCGCGAAAGCAGACGGCCCGCCGCCGGTCTGGACCGCTTTCTCCGCAAGTACGAGGGCCGCCCGCCGCATGGCGAGGTGCGTGGCGCGAAGTATGTTGAAACGGTCGATTTCGACTGCGGATGCGGACGCTACGGACCAAAGACACGACGGGGTCGATTTGATAGTATCCGCGAGCGCGTCGCGCCGCCGCTCGGAAAGTTTCTTCGAATCGTTGATTTTCGCCCACTCGCCGGCAAGCAGTTCCTCCGCAAGACCGAGCGGCACGGACACCGCCGCCGCGAACACCGGCCCTGCGAGCGGACCGCGCCCCGCCTCGTCTATGCCCATGACGACGGCCCCATCCGGGAAAGAATGTTCAAGATCGAGGGAAACGGCGTTCACTTCGACGGCGCCTTTATTATGTTCTGCTCGTAAGCCCATGCGGGGTTGTCTAGAGATCCGGAAAGACGGAAGCCGAATATCTTTGCGAACGGCCACCGAATCGGGGTCGTCGCTATGCGCACGAGCACGTTCTCGTTTCTCTTCAACGTGATGTTGCCGGAAAATCCGAGGGCGTCTTTCGGAATGTCGTATTTGCCAGTTGCATTGATTGCCAGAACGTCGCCGGCTATCACGGCGTTGGAGGCGCGGAACACGCCGTTCGTGAGCGTGAAATCCAGCTTGGCGTTGGAAAGATTCACGAGGGAGCCGATGCCTGGCACGTGTTTGGCGAGGTATTCGGTGAAACCGTAGAAAAGCCGCATTTGCGCAAGATGTCCGTCCGTGCAGGCAATATGGCCTTCGCCGTTCAACCGATGTATGAGATTGGTGGAAAGCGGACCGGAAAGCGTTGTTTCGCCGTGGATCAGGCCGCGCTTGTCACCAAGATCGAAATTGAACACGTCGGCGATGTCCGCTAGCGCGATTTTGTCGCCGGCGATATCGACGCGGAACGTGGCGTTGTCCTGCTTGAAGCCCGGCGCGGAGATGAGTGCGCCGCCTTTGATCGTTCCGCCGTGTTCCGGCGTGGCGGATGCGTCAGAGAAATATATGTCTGTGCCGCGCAGGTTGAAACGAGCGAACGCATTGCGCAGCGGAATGGAGAAGAACGTGCCGCGCGAGAACGCAAGCGTGCCAACGAGGTCGTTGGCGTCGGCGTGCGCGGGGTCTACAGCCAGGCGGCCTTTGAGCGTGATCGTCGGCGGAACGGCAGGCGAAAGACAATCCAGCGTGCCGTCGGTCATTACGTCCGCAACCGCCAGCGCATTGGAGAGCGAGGCGTTCGAACGGACGTCGAAATCGACGTAACCGACATCATTGGTGTTCTCGTAGACGACGAGACCGTCCATTTTTGTGCCGTCGGCAAGGTTCGCCACGATCGGCCCGACGATTATTTTCGCGTTCTGGTATGTGTCGCGCACGAACACGCGGATATCGAGAGGCCCTTTCGCGTTTTCAAGCGGTATGCGATTGTAGCATCCTCCTTCCGGAGCCAGATCCAGATGAATGTGCAGATCGTTGTTTCGTAGGTTCACGTCGAAGGCGCAAGCCGCGTCCACGGGCTTTTCCACATGCGTGAAACCGTCGATAAAGGCGTATGAGTTGGTGATGTCCAGAGCGACAAGCATGGGGCGGATGTTGTGCTGCCGTGCAAGGCCGTGTACCTCCCCTTCCGCGCGTTGCGTTTCGAGATTCAACTCGAAAAAACCGTCCAACGCCATCGGAACGTCCGAATCCGCCCAGTCAAGCCGGATGCCGTCCACCCGTATTCCTTCCGGCGTCACCGACACCGCCCGCGCCGCAACCGATTTCGGCGTCACTCCCAACACTTCCGGGCGGACGAGTTTGAGACGGAAAGGCAGGAGCGTGGGGAGCGAAAGCTCAAGCGGTTCGTCCTTTTCTTTGAAGTCGGTGCTTCCGGGGAATTCTATCGAATCGGGGATGTAATAGCCATCCGGCAGACGCGGGTACTTGAGATCGGTCACCGTGACTGCCTTGAGAAGCGTTTGCCACGACCATGGAAAACGCCGAAGGTTCAGTTCCATGTCGATGCAAGAGGCCGAGAACACCGGTTTCGAGGCGATTTTCGTGCGGTCGAACACGCGGAGGTTGTTGATTTTAAGCCCGCGTGTAAATCGAAACGACGCGGAATCGACGCGGACGAGGACGTTTGTGTTTGATATTGCGTCAACGACGCGTTTCAAAATGGCGTCCGGAACAGATTGTTCGAAAAGAAGCAACGCAGCGAGGCCTAGAACAAGAAACCCTAGGGAACAGAAAAGGATGTATTTGACAATTTTGCCTAGAACCCGCATATTCCCTGTCTTTTGAAATTGGCAGCCCCTAGGAGAGTCGAACTCCTCTTCTCAGGATGAGAACCTGATGTCCTAGCCGATAGACGAAGGGGCCTTTTCTGGTGCACCCGGTGGGATTTGAACCCACACACCTTGCGGCACTAGAACCTGAATCTAGCGTGTATGCCAATTTCACCACGGGTGCGCAACGAGGAAATAGTATGCCATAATCTGATGCAAAAGTCAAGGGGGATAAAAAACTTTTTTGGAAACCCAATTTCCGATCTCGCACGGAAGCGCAGGACGAAAATTTCTGAGCGCGGCGATGGACTCGTCCGCCCACCGCGCGACGTCGGCATACACGCCCGCCGAGCGTGTATGCTCAATGTTCTGGCCCAGGATGAACGCGGGAATTGGTTCCGCCGCAATGATCGCGCCCGCCATTGCGGCGAACAGAGCCGGAACCGTTTTTTGTCTCCATCTAATATCCCTTTCGTGTATTCTGCATAGTTATGTGCGGATTCTTCACGCGGAACGGCTTTGCGACGAGGATGTTTTCGCCCTTCCGCGCCAGATGCGTGATGTCCGATCGGAATGGCCGTCCGATGAAGCCGCCGGCGTATTCGCCGTTCAGTGTCAGCGCGGCGGAGTTTTCGCCCTCCGTATCGTCGCATTCGAAATACACGCGGGTATCGGGGCCAAGTTCCGACAGCGAGAAACGGCACTCCGTAGCAATGCTTTCCTTGTACGGGCTGCGCGTCGGTCCGAGCAGACACTTCCGCCAGGGCTTGTCGCCGAAATCGCAGATTCGCCTCGCCTTGACGAAAGCCTCGCCCGAACGGCAGACTTCCCAGTCCTCGCCCGTACGCACGATTTCCCCGTCGCTGTGCTCGATCGCCGCCACGAAGCCCGCCTTCCGCGGCTTCCGGTTCTCGGTGCACCACCTGTTCCGCGCCTCGACGCGGATCTCGTTGCGTCCCGCCCTGAACGACACGTTTGTCTTCACAGGCGCACTCCATCCGCGGAAGAACGGTTCCGCGCCGCTCGTCTGCGTCGCAATCTCCGCGCCGTTCACATAGACCGTCGCCGCGCTTGCGCAGGCGAAGGTCAGCGTCGCCTCCTCCGCCGCCGGCAAGTTGAGCGTCCGGCGGAACGTCACGCAACCCTCGCGCATGGGATCGACGGGATGCCATATCCACTTTGCGCCCTCCAGCGGTCTCACGAACGCCATCAGTCTCTTGTACTCGCTGCCTTCCTCGACGGCTACGGGCACGACAGTCTCGGAGATGGAAACGGGCAGAAAGCACCTATGCGAACTCGCAGCGGAAAGGACGCGCTTCGTCGTTTCCTTGGCCTCGCCTTTCGGCCATACCAGAAACACCGACTCCGCAGGCTCGAGCGACAGCTTCACGAGATCGTCCGCCACCTTGGGGCGCTCCACCGTACCCTGCATCGGGTTCCACAGTTCCACCTCCTCCACCGGCCACTTCGTCCGCACTTTCAGCTCGCGCCGTCTCTTTTCATCCTGGTTGGCGATGAAGAGCGCCGTCGCGTCCGGACGCTCGTTGAGTTTGATGGCGAGCATGCGCCCGTCCTCCGGCCTCAGCCCCTCGAAGTCGAACTCGCGCACGGCGAGCGGACGCTCCTCGCCGGGATATTTCGCAGCGAGCGCCGCGCGGAGCGCTGGGCCGTCCGGTTCCTTTTCCAGAAACAGCGCCGTCCGATGCGCGAATATCTCCGCGACGATCCTCTTTGCGTCAGCCGCCGTCCGTCCGAGCGATGGCGTGTTGGACGGCTTGACGGCGTAGCCCACGACCACGCCGCCCACCTTGGCGAATGCAAGGGTCTTTTCGAGTGTCGCGAACGGCACATACTCCGTCGCGGGCAGAACGAGAATGTCGTAGTGTTCCACGCCTTTTTCGGAACGGAGCGAGGGGCGTCCCGTGCGGGGATTGCGTTCGATGCGACTTGACTCCACCGCCGCGTAGTCCATGAAGTCGCTGTCGAGCTGTGCGTCCTGCACGGCGAACGCGAACATTTCCGGGCGCACCGTTCTGCCCACGTGGATGCTTTGGCCCGGCATGCACTGGGCGATGCGGCAGACGTGTCCCGTGCCGGAGAGCATCATCGCGCAGCGGTTCGAGTAGTCCGCCCACACGCGGTAGAGCGGGAAGCGCGGCTCGTAGCCGCCGTTGTAGAAGTAAGGCGGGTAGTCGCTGTCCAGCGGCGCGGCCATGTTGAACGAGTGCGGCACGAAGAAATGACATCCCTGATAGTGTATCCAGTCCGCGAGCCACTTCATGTGCGGATACTTGAGCCCCTGCCCGTAGCCGCCGAACGTTTCGCACCAGTTGAGGCCGCCGCGCCGGTTGTACACGTGCGCGAGGGACGAGGCGTACTTTGGCATCTGTCCGCAGCCGATCTCGACTTTCCTTCTGGATCGCAGATCGGGATATACCTGGCGGCAGACGAGGTCGATTCCCGGCACGGCAACGTACTTCAGCAGCTGCATCACGTTGCCGCCGGAGAAGGTGAAGTCGTAGTGCGTGTGGTCGTGCTCGAAGAAGTGTCCGCTGGAGAACACGCCGCGCTTTTCGCACCAATCGCTGTGGCGTCCGAACATGGTACGCCCCCACACCTCGGCGCGGATGTCGTGGAAACGGTAGCGGGCGCGTGCCTGGCGTTCCGGATCGGCGTGCCTGAAGCGGAGGGCGGTGAGCAGTTCGGCGGCGTCCTCGCCGCGCGCGGCGAATTCCTTCTCCATCTCGGGGCCCCACCAGCCCTTCGTGTATGGCTCGTCGAAGAAGTAGCCAATGATGGTCCCGTCCTCGAACGCTGAACGGTACCGGTCGTAGTAGGGCTTGTAGAACCTGTCGAGGAACCAGTCGACCGCCGCCGCGTCGAGTCCGTTTACGAGCGGGAATCCACGTCCGCGCGGAAGGCCCTCGACGTGCGCGGGGTCTGCCACATTCCAACGGTAGATGACGATCTTGCCTCCGTCGGGGCGCAGATCGAGGACGCCTTTGGCGACTTCATTCGCCGCAGCGCGGGCAATCTCGTTCTCGACTTTCGCCGGTGCCTTCGCGCGGTCGTACACGTCCGCCTTCACGTCGCGGCATTGGAACTCGCGGGGGATGGGGAACATCGCTCCGAAGCCCTGGCTTGGGAACCAATAGTCGTCGTAGATCATCATCTTCATGCCGCGCTTGCGGCACTCGTCTAGGACGACGTCCACGTCGCGCCACCACGTGTCGAGCATCCAGCCGTCGTGCGGACGCGACTCGATCGTGACGGTGTTCTGCCCGCCCGCGTCGAGCACGCCCACGTATTCGCGGAGACGTCGCTCGCTCTCGGTGCCGTGCATCCAGAGGAACGGGCCGATGTTGCCCCTCGCCTCGCCCTTGGGCGCACGGAAGTCCTTGCGCAGCCCGCCGAGCGCACACTGCCCTGCGGCGGCAATCACCGTCGCGACAAATGCAATCGACTTTTTACTTTTCATCTTCGATTCTCTCGTCCATATTGCTAGGTGGACATTATACCACACAGCACGTGCCAGATGCGAATATGAACATCGGCCAGCGTCTTACGCTGGCCGATGGTTTGAAACGAGGACATCTCATCGTCCGTCAGTGGATTATGACCACCATGCCAGGCCTCCGCAAATAAATGCGCTTGCCGTCGCCGGACATCTTCACCTTCCATTTCGCGCTCGAAGACTCCGAAACCTCCGGCGCTCCCGTAAACCTGCCGGTTTCGCCATCCGCGACCTTGGCCAACAAGTAGAATGCAGAGGATGGCTTCGCCGTGAGCTCCACGATCGTGCCGGAAAGGTCGAGCGTCCCCGAACCCTTCAACGCAATAGCGGGTTTCGTCGCGTCAGGCGCGACTTTCAGCGTAGTGCCGCTGGTGACGCCAAGTTCATAGCCGTTCTCGGTAGTATCGATCGTGATGCCGCCCACCGTTACCTCGCCTAGACTTTTGAGAAATTCGGCGTTGCTCGCCTTCGCCTGCAGCGTTCCGCCGTTGAGAACGGTTGTCGCCGTGCCTTTGACGTATTTGATGGTTGACACGATCACCGTGCCGCCGTTCATCTCGAACCGCCCGGTGCCGCCGTTGCTGCCTTCGCCGAAGGTTATGCCCGAAGCGACGTCCAACGTGCCGTTGTTCATAGTATACGTTCCGTTGCCGCTGTCTCCGGACGCAAGGCAGATCCAGCAGTGCGGGTTGCCGTTGTTGAGGCCGCCGGACAGCGTGACCGTACCGCCGTTCTGCGTGAACGTGCCCGTGCTGCTCCTTCCGAGCTGAATCCACCACTTTTCCTTGAGCGTTCCGCCGTTCATGACATACGCGCCCGTTCCCCTGTAGTTGCCGATGTTGATGGTGTCGTTGAGCGTGATGTCGCCGCCGTCCTGCGTGAACGTGCCGGTGCCGGTGCTGTTTTTCGAATAGCCGCCGATGTACCATTGCCCGTCTCCGCTAACCGTACCGGACGTGATGTTGAACTCGGAGTTCTTGCTCCAGTCGCCGAGGGCAAGACTGACATTAACATAACTGCCGTCGACATTAATGCTAATGCTGGCAAGGTTGAGCGTTCCGCCCGTCATGTTGAACTTGTTTCCGGACGAGCCGCCGCCCCATCCGACGCGCAACACCTGGCGCATGTTCAGCGTGCCGCCGGAAAGGTTGTACGTGCCGGTTCCGTCGCGGCCGACGTTGAAGCCGTCGCTGTTGTTTCCGGTCGTCACCGTGCCGCCGGTCTGCGTCACCGTGCCACGTCCGCCGCTTGCGCAACCGATCGAAGAATACCCGTTAATCGTTACTGCGGCGTTGTCGCCGACCGTCATATTTCCAGTTCCGCTATAACCAATGTCCAGCGCATTGAACTGCGCCGTGGCATTGTCGGCCATGGACAGAGTGCCGCTCGCACCGCCGTTCCGCCCAAGATACGTATCGACATTTCCGTTTACGGCCATTGCGGCGCTGCCGTTCATTGTCACGGAACCGCTGCCGGCAACGCCGATGGAAAGGGCGTTGAACGTCGCAGATGCGCCGGTGGTGAAGGCAATCGCACCGCTCTTGTCCGAAGCGCTGCCCAGCACAAGCGAGTTCCAGCCAATCGTCGAATCGACCGAAGGT
>JAFPNP010000328.1 GCA_017411125.1 Kiritimatiellia bacterium | reverse complement strand
GCCGGTTGACTCGATGTAGTCGAGTAGTTCATAACTTTGATTCGAATCGGTGATGCTCCCCGCGCCGGCGAGGCCCTTTACGGAGAGCTTGTGCCCGTTGAGATCGACGGTCGCGCCGCTTGCGACGGTCAGCGTTCCATCGACTGTCAGGTCGTCGTTCAGCACATAGTCAGTGCTGATCGTCATATCCGCCGCCCACGACGGCATTGCCGCCGCTACGCAGATTGCCGTAACTGCCATCAGTTTTCTAGCGTTCATTTTTGTTTTGTCCTTTTGACGATTAAAACTGAAACCAACACTATTTTACCCCTCCCCTGTCGGTTTTGTCAATTAGGGAATTTGAAAAATTGTAATCGGCCCGTCTCACGTTTCGCGTCTCAAGTCTCACGTCAAAAAACACCCTACAGCGCGCTCTGCGGTCGATGATGCTCTGCTGACCGAAATGCCCGGAAATGGGCGCGAAACAAGCTTCAGTTGCAGTATGCGGAGAAATCGCGGATGAGCGGCTTCGCGGCGGAGGCCGTGACGGAGAGGCGCAGGCGCGAGGCGGCGACCTTCTCGAAGCGGACGATGTGCTTGTGTCCGACGCACGTGCCGGAGTAGAGCTTCTTCCACTCCGCGCCGACAAGCGCCTCCAGGTCAAACTTGCGGATACGCTCACCGTGTTCAATGCGCTCTGCGAGGATGACCTGGTTCACCGGACCGGAATCCTTCGGGATCACGAGTTCAAGGCGGTCGCCTTCTCCCTCGGCTGCGGCAAGCCTGTTCGCATAGCGTCCCTTGATGCGCCGCCCGAACTCGGCGTATGTCTTCATCTCGTTCTCGAGGATGAGGCCGTCTGGCTGCGGCGCGGCGTTGAGGAGAAGATTGCAGTTGCGCCCCACGGAGCAGTCGTAGATGCGCATCAGCTCGTCCATCGTCCAGTACCTGTCCTTCGTGCACGTACACATCCACTTGTTGGGACCGAGCGGGACGTCGCATTCGCCGGGGCACCACACCCGTCCGTTCGGATCGCCGCAGTAGCGGCCCTCCTTCGTTCCGTCTTCCTGCGTCGTGTCCGAGTCTGCCGCCCAGCACGGATAGGGAGCGACGCCGCGTTCGTTGCCGACCCAGCGCACGACGTTCCGCGCGTTCTTCGGCCCCTGGAAGAGGATTGCATTTGGCTGAAGCCTCTCGATGATCTCACGTGCGCGCGGACCGCCCTCCTCGGGCGGACGCACCCCGCCGTCGAACCAGATCTCGAACAGCTCGCCGTACTTCGTGAACAGTTCAGTCAGCGCCGCCTCGCAGCTGGCCGCGTACTTCTTCTGCGCCTCAGGTCCGATGCCGTAATAGCCCTTGTGCGACACGAGTCCGTTGCTCCGCCTCACGCCGAGGAACCAGTTGTAGTGCATCGCCGTGTAGAGCCCTGGCTTGAGCCCGTACTTCCGCGCGCTCGTCACGAAGTCCCTGACGAGATCGCCCTTCCCGCCGCGCCACGGCGACTGTTTCACGCCGTAGGGATAGATGTCGCTCTGCCACTGCATGAAGCCCGCGCCGTGCTTTGCGGTGAGGACCACGTACTTCGCGCCATACGCCTTCGCCGCCTCCATCCACTGGTCGGTGTCGAGCTTCTCGGGGTTGTAGCGACCGGAATCTGGCGCATTTCCGCCGCCGAAGATCGGGATGTCGTAGTGGAAGAACATTCCAAGCTCCATGTCGGCCCACCGCCTCTGCACGTCCGTCGGGAGCGGCAGCGCGCCACCAGCCGCCGCATTCGCCGCAAACGCGATTCCGCCCGGAAGCGCGGCATACGCACCACCTGCGGCCATTGATCCGATGAAATTTCTTCTTGTCGTTTTCATGCTCATATTATACGAGGCAATTCTTAAACCCCTCTTTCGTGGCAGTTGCGGATCAAGCCACCCAGTCTGAAACAAGCCGCATAACTGCAAGAACACAATCGAGGCGTCCACGACAGTAAGTGTAGCAAAAATCCCGCCGCAGACACAAGTGTAAAATATGGCTGTGAAACTGAGAATGGACTTGCACAATTTGTACCAGCACGCTATTGCGATAAGTGCAGGAGTGTTGATACGCGGGTGGTCGGCATTGAGAAACATCCCGATTGGCTCAAGGGGTCTGACTCCGCAATCGTTGCCCCATGCTTGATAGAGGCTTCTTCAATCAGCTCAAGACGGACGACGGCGACGCGCTGGTGGTCGGCATTATGACAGACCGGCGCGGCGTTCCCGCTCGCAAGGCGCTTTACGTGGTGGCCGCCGAAGACCCTTGGGACGAATCGCCGAAGGTGAGAACGGTTTCCTTCGAGGGCGCCGGGAAAGTCACGGCATTCGCCGCGAACGGTCCCGTACCGCTTCGGCGAACGGCAGACGGACGCCGTTATGCGTTTGACCTGAAGTCGAACGGTGCGGTTCTGGTTGTCTTCGAAATGTGATCCTAGAGATTACCAGTCAGTCTCCGAAGACGCGGTCGGTGCCACGCACGAGGAACGGGCGGTCGAGTCCGTCCGCAAGGTACTCGCGCACGGCTATGAAGAGCGGCTCCATCAGCTCGTCGAACGTGTAGGTGCGCATGGGCTTGACATTTGGCGGCTTGATCGGACGGTCGAACGACACGGAACACTCAAGCGTGAGCGTAAGCGCGCCGGAAGCGAGCGCCAG
>JAFPNP010000037.1 GCA_017411125.1 Kiritimatiellia bacterium | reverse complement strand
GTTTGACCAACATTGTCATTCCCGCAAGTGTAACCTTTGTTGGAGATAGAGCATTTAGACGCTGCAAAGCGTTGAAAACAGCGTCATTGTCTCCAAATATGACGGCCGTTTCTAGTGGACTTTTCAATGAATGCACAAACTTGATGCATATAGAAATCCCTTCTGGTATAACACATATCGGCAACGCCGCGTTTGCAGGTTGCACCAATTTGTCCAAATTGGTGATTCCCGATTCCGTGACGAGCATCGGAGACGATGCGTTCTACGGTTGCAACGGGCTTTCGTGTGTGATTTTCAGGGGAAATGCGCCGACGATTGGAAGCCGCATTTTTTATTCGGTGAAAAATGGATGCACCGTATATGTCCGCAAAAATTCGATTGGGTGGGGCGTTGATATTCCTGGTACGTGGAATGGCTTGAACATCCAATACTTGACACCGAAGATGGAAATTGCGGTGGCAAATAATACGGGTGAAGGAGTGGTTGAGGTTGATGGAGAATTTTCAAATGTAGAAGTGGCTTCGGGCGTGACACTTATAGTGCGGGGAGAAAATCTGGATATCGATGCTCTAACGGCGAAGATAATTCCCAAATCATATGAAGAAGGACAGTCGGCGACTCTTTTCAAGGTAGCATATGCTCCTGTTTTTGGCGGCGTGTCGTTTTCTGTGGTGCTTGATGAGGATTCGGTTGATCCAGATTTGACGGCGGCGGAGATTGTTGCGACGGCAAATGCAGCAGCGTTTGGCTCGGCTGCGTCGGGCGATAGCGTGTACATAGATCTGCTGACCGCAAAGCAAGGACTTTATTACGGCATTGCCGTTGCAAACGATCTTGTCGCGTTAGAGGATGCGGCGGCAGATGTGTCGCTCGTGCGGGCGGGCGAGGGCGGTGTGACAATACCTGTTGTCAAGCCAATTGGCGATGCGGTGTTCTTCAAGGTCATCATAAGCGACCGTTTACGATGAAGTCACTGGCGGATGGCGATTCGCGTTCGAGACGAATTGCGAGGTGAACGTGTACGCGATGCCGGAGGGCGTCTCGCCGTCCTTTAACTGGCATAGGCGCGGAACGTTCGGAGAATGGGCGCGTATCGACCTTGGCGGCTTTGTCGATGAGGTATCATCGATTTGCTAAATTAGTAGGGCGTGTTATTGGCAGGGCGCGTGGTCCTCAACGCGCCCTGCCAATTCCACCTGCGAAACTAATCGCGTCGCCGCACGGTCGGGCGGAAATATGGTACACTAGTGCCATGCGGAGATGGATTTGCTTGCGATCATAGACGCGGCGAAAGACGGGCTGGCGTGGATATGCCTGTGCGTTTTGTCGCTGATTGCCGCAGCATACGCGCTGGCGGGGCTGCGCGGCGCGTGGCGGACGATTCGCACGAGGCTGAATCCGTTCGCCGTATGTGCGTTTGCGGTCGTGTCGGTATTCGCCACCGTCGAAGCGCAGAAGCGGGCGTCCGGCGTCGCGTCGAGGACGACGCGCCCTGCCCGTGAGAGTGCGCGTCCCCGCGCACCTGTGACGCAAGAGGAGATTGAGCGCGGATGGCGGTTCGTGTCCGAGACGGATTGCGAAGCGGGCGTGTACGCGATGCCGGAGGGCGTTTCTCCGTCCTTCAACTGGCATAAACGCGGCACGTTCGGCGAATGGGCGCGGCTCGATCTCGGCGGTTTCGCGTTTCCGCTCGGCGCGGACGGCGCGGCGTTCACTTCGTTCTCCGTGTTCAACGACGGGCGGATACGCCCGACGCCCCGCGACGTCGCGCATGAAATCCGCGCCGTCGGCGTCCCGATGCTCGCGATGCAGGGAGCGAGCCGGTTCTGGACGGCTAGCGGCGCGGACGGCTCGAAGCTGCTGACGTGGGAGAACTTCTTCCTACACGCCGACACCAACGCGCCGATCAATGCGCAGATCGAGTTGTTTGCAAGCGGCGACTTCACGACGCGCTCCAACGGCGTGGAACGGATCTTCTGCCGGATAGAGCCGTTCGATTGGGACGGCGACGGCTTGGAGAACTCTGTCGATCCAGACCCGCTCGTCGCCGGGCCGGATGCGCACGGCACGAATGACGAATGGTACGACGCGGTGTGTTCGGGCGTCGCGAACTCCAACGCCTACTACTTCGTGGACGTGGTGGCGGAGCGCGGCCCCGCGCCTGTTTTCTTCATGGGCGACCGCGAATCGCGTCTTGGCGATCCAGTCGTCGTCGCGCTAGCGGGAGAGACGAACCGCGTTCCGCTTCTGATGGGCGTCGAATACGCCGTCACGTCGTCCGTGCCGCTCGACGTTTGGGCGGAAGATGGACACGCGACCATCGTTACGAACAATGTGCGCAACTACACTGTTTCGTGGCCGCTGTCGTTCGGCGTATCCGTATCGCAGGGCGGCGGATATTCAATCGACGTGCAGCCGTTCGATCCGGGCGGCGGGTTTTCATGGAACATGGCGGTGCAAGGCGGCGGCGCGTTCAGGATGCGCTCCGCCAGAAGCACTCCGGGATGCGCCTACAATTCCGCGAACAACTGGATTGGCTTCACGTGCGGATCGCTCGGCGACTGCGGCTGTCATGGATGTTCGGTGGATGGAATTTACGTGCTCGAAGATGCCGTATTCGCCGCGACGAGGGTGTTTTGCGGATGCACGATGGAAGTGAACATCGTGACCCAGGAGGTCGCGTCGCTGTCGGTATCCTTCGACAGGCC
>JAFPNP010000327.1 GCA_017411125.1 Kiritimatiellia bacterium | reverse complement strand
GTGCCATTCCAGTATGTCGCGCATGAGGGCGCAAGATGTCGATTTACTGCTCATCAATCATTCGTTTTCTGAATAATTACACCAAAAACCAAACCTCATACGACCTCCCAATGGCCGCCTTTGTCCGGGCCGATGCGGCGGATGAGGTTGGCGTCTTTCAGCTTGCGTATGTTCTTCTTCACGCCAGCAATTGAAAGGCCCGTGGCATTGGCAATCTCCGCCATTGTAATGTCTGGCATTGATTTCATGATCGAGAGAATTTTCTGGTCACTTTTCTGGCTACTTTTCTGGCTACTTTTCTCGTTGGCAGCCCCATACGCCTTGCCCTTGGCCATGAGCGTCCGCAGAATCTTGTCGAGCATAAAATCGATAAACGGCCCGCACTCTCCGGCGACGGTCGAGGCGCGGATTGCCTGGTAGTATTCCTGCTGGTGCGCCCAGACAATGTTTTCGACAGGCGCACCGTAGAACTCGTTGCGCCAGGTACCGAGCAACGCAGTTTGCCAGAGTCGCCCAGTGCGTCCGTTGCCGTCCGGGAACGGATGGATGAACTCGAACTCATAGTGGAACACGCAGCTCTTGATCAGCACCGGGTCTTCGCTGTCGGCAAGCCACGCGAAGAGGTCTTTCACGAGCGAGGGGACATTGGCGAAAGGCGGCGCCATATGGACTACGTTTCCAGCACCATCCATCACGCCTACATTGCAGTTTCTGAACTTCCCTGGACGGTCTACGAGTTCCTTCGTCATCAATCCGTGTGCCTTCAAGAGGTCATCGATAGAATACGGATTGAACGACTCTATCGACTCGTAGGCCGCATGTGCGCCCTTGACCTCGTCAATCTCGCGCTGCGGCCCCGCTACGCGCTTACCGGCGAGAATGGCCGTTATCTGCGCCTCGGTCAGCGTGTTTCCCTCGATTGCCGTAGTACCGCGAATCGTGCGGACGTGGTTGATCCTTCGAAGCCGCACGCCATCCGGGCCTTCGAGGATGATCCTGTACCGCTCGATGGCGGCGGCGATTTCGGCGATCAGATTCATCGCCTTGCCGCTCACCCTGTAAGGCGGAATGTATTTTTCTTTAGATTTCATCGTGCAGATGATGCCCTCTTCTCCGTTTCCGCCAGATGAGATTGCGCCCAGTCGAACGGTCTTTCAGCAGGACCGCAAGGACCTCTTCCGGAACGTGCCATTCCAGAATGTCGCGCGCAAGTGCGCAAGTTGTCGTTTTATCTCTCATTCGCCATTCGTTTTCAGGGCAATATTATACCAAAAACAGTTTCCAACCGCCTGGAATATCCCCGTTTTTTCAACCCAGCCAGCACGACACAACCAACAGATATTGTCCTCACGCGCCGCGCAGTATGCCACAAATCACCGCATTCGTGCGGATTCCGCTTGATTTTGGGCGGGATGAATGGTACACTTCAAAGGCTTGACATGACAAGAAAAGACTTCATACATGTGACTGCCGGCGTGATGATGCTTACGGGAACAAGGCTCTACGGCGAAGAAGCGCCGCAGGGGCGTCCGCTCGTCCGCTTCGGCATGGTCACGGACTTGCACTATGCCGCACTGAAGCGGGTAGGCCGCCGGTACTACCGCGATTCGCTGCGCAAGCTCGAAGAGGCCGTGGACCGACGCCAACATTCCGCCAGAACAGTTGGCATGGCTGAAGACCGAACTTGAGACGGCGGGGCGACATGCTGTCGTGTTCGTTCATCAGCGGCTCGATCCGGCCTCCGAGAGGCGCCATCTCGTGAAGAACGCGGCGGCGGTGAGAAAAGTGCTGGAGGCGAGCGGGAAAGTGCGTGCGGTAATAACCGGACACCAGCACGACGGAGGGCAATGCAAGGTGAACGGCATACCTTACTACACGCTGCGCGCGATGGTAGAGGGTCCGGCCCCTGCGTCCAACAGCTACGCCGAAGGTGCAATCTGGCCTTCAGGCGCGTTCACGGTGACGGGATGGCGCAACGCGCAAGCATCATTTATCGGCAGACTTCGTGATGTCGGGATTGTGCACCGCAAATCCATTTAAGATACTCGTCGTGCCACGCCTCTTGAATTCTGCATTCTGCAATTCTTTCCTGTACGTGCCCATATTTCGCGGTACACGAATTCTTTTTGCCGCGCAACGATTCATCCCAGAACGGATTCGGCATCTCACGATGCTCGCTTGTCTTTTTCATCTAGCATCCCTGCAGCAAAGGAAGTCTGTCCTGACGCGACAGCTCCTTGTATCGGAAGCAGTAGCGGGTATGGTCGTTGACAAGGCCGACTGACTGCATGAACGCATAGACCGTAACAGAGCCGAGGAACTTGAAGCCGCGCGTCTTGAGTTCGGCGGCAATGCGGTCGGAAAGCTCCGTGCGGGCTGGCGCAGTCCATTCGTCGGACTTTGCGCTGTCGGAATTGAAGAGCGTCTTGCCGTCCGTAAAAGCCCAGAGCCACTTCGAGAAGGTGCCGCATTCGCGACGGAGCGCGATGAAGCGCTGCGCGTCGTGGATGATGGCCTCGACCTTTCTCCTCGAACGGATCATGCCCGGCACGGCAAGAACGCGCGCGATGTCGCG
>JAFPNP010000326.1 GCA_017411125.1 Kiritimatiellia bacterium | reverse complement strand
TGGACGATAGACTACTCGCCGACGCTTTCGGCGGACGAAATCGAAGTTTCGGAAGGCACGACGCTTACGCTTGGCATGGCACCGGTGTCGTCTTTCGCCAAGACAGGCGCCGGGACGCTCGTCGCCTCGGCGGGCATTTCGAACGGAATCGACATGCAGGCGGGCGGACTCGACTTGGGCGGCAATTCGCTTTCCGTCACTACCGCGATTCTGCCGAAGGACGGCTCGGTCGCATTCTACAACGGCACCTACAGCATGGGCAGCGAGAACTGGACGATCGGCGACGACGCCCCGGCGGAATGGGTCATTGGCTCACGAGCCGTGTTCACGGGCGCCCCGAGGATCGTTCTTTCTCCCGAATCGGCGGACCGCGAATGCCACCTGCTGATAAAAGACGGCGGCCGGCTTGTCATCGGCTCGAACAACAACTACATCCAGCATCACGACTATGGCAAGACGATCATCGAGATAACCGGGGAAGGGTCGGAGTTCGCGTGCAGCAGCGAAATATACATGATTCCGTCAAACGATTCGACGTGCCAGAATCCTCGCGCGGACCTTCTTGTCACTGACGGCGGAACTCTTACTATGGCCAGCCGCCTCTCTTGGGGGCAGAAAGACACGAAATTCGCCATTTCTCCGGAAGGCTACATGCTCGTTTCAAACGCGAACGTGGTTGTTTCCGACTGCATAGACTTCGGCATCAAGAGCGACTACTCCAACACGACATACTGGGACGAATCAGCGATGCTTTCCGGCGGCTGGTACAAGGCGGAATTCGTGGACGGGGCGTACGTCAAGGCGCAGCGCATCTTCGTCGGACGCGAACGGGAGAACGTCGAAATCAAGTTCGACGGGGCGACGTTCGAATCGCGCGCCAACTCTTCGGACTTCCTCATGCAGGACAGGCGTGACGACGCGCCGTTCGTCGTCGAAGGCGACGGTCTGACCGTGGTCTGCAACCACAACACAGTCCTCAAAGGCCATTTGCGCGGCACGGGCGGCATCGTGAAGCAGGGCACCGACAAGATCGACATATACTACGACCAGTATTTCACCGGCGCGTTGCAGTGCGACTCCGGCACGATAAACGACACGTCGTCTTCGGGAATAACGTTTGCCGCCGGAGCGATCGTCATGAACGGCGGCACGATGAACCTCTCGTCCGCCACCTTCACGAACGAAACCATTTCGCTCTCGCTGAACGGCGGCACGATGCACGTCTTCGACAACGGCGCTGTCGAGACGAACACTCTGGGCGACGTGACGTTCGGTGCGGGCTTCGCGTTCAGGTTCGACGTCTCCTCCTCAGGTTCTGACGCATTCGCCGTCGCCACGGGATCGAACGTGACGGTGAACGCGACAGCTGAGAGTCCGTTCGTGTTCACCCCGAAGGTCCTTTCCGCGCTCCCCGTGAACGAAGCCAGCAAGCTTGTCACAGGAACCGGTCTTTCCGCCTCAGATGCCGCGAAGTTCACATGCTCCGAGGAGGGATACATTATAGGGATAGACGAAGACGGCGACATAACGATAACCCATGAATCGGAAGACAGGGTGTACGGCGGCGGAACCGTGGGCGCGAACTGGTCCGACGCCGTGTGGGGCGAGAACGCCGACGAGACGTTCGTCTCGGGCGACAATGCGATTTTCACGAACGCGGCCGACACCGTGAAGCTGGACAAGGCTGTCACGGTAGGCACGCTCGCCGCGCTCGAAGACGCCAGAATCACGGCGGACGAATGGACCGATCCGACGCCCAAATACAAGAAGTTCCGTTTCCACATATCGAGGACGAAGTCGAATAACGACATGATGCAGCTGTCGGAAATCGAACTTTACAGCGGGTGGACCAAGATATCGCCTTCGTCCATCGAATACGATACGACGAGTTATAGCGGATACGAAAACTTCCCGTCCGGCGAGGCTCCCGGATACGCGGTGGACGGCTCCACTTCGACGAAGTGGCTCGACCGCCGCGGCGGCAACGGCAGGAGCGAGGAGGCGCGCGCCAACTGCTACATCGACATGGTCTACGAAGATGCGTTCGCGCTAACGCGCTACCGCTGGTACACGGCGAACGACGAGCAAGGCCGCGACCCGTACAGCTGGGAGGTTCTCGGGTACGACGACGTCAAGGGCGAATGGGTGACGCTTGACGCTAAGGTGTCTGAGAACGTTACAGAGTCGCGCAACGCTCTTGCCGGCACCTGGGAGATAGCGTACGATGTCGAAGAACAGCCGAGCCTCAGGGTGTCGGAGGCGATTACTGTCGCAGAAGGCAAGACTCTCACGGTAGATGCTCCCTTTGGCGGCAAGGTCGTGAAGAAAGGTGCGGGTACGCTCAAGGTCACGCAGCCGTTGGAGAATAGCCTTGTGCTGGAGGCGGGCGGTCTCGATCTGAGCGGCGGTTCGCTTGGCTTTTCAGCGGGCGATCTTTCTGCTGACGGCGTGATAGCGTACTACAACGGTACGTTCACGTATGCGGTCGACCCACTGGATCCGGGCCTCAATATGCCGCGCCTCTGGACCATAGGCGAGGGCGCAACCGTCTCAGGACCGACGTATGCATCGATCAACACTCCACAGGATGGCGAAGACTACGAGCTCCGTGTCGATGGCGGAAGGCTTGTCCTCGGCAGCGGCACATCCTGGATGCAGTCGAATTCAACCGGCAAATTCAAGCTGTCTGTCACTAATGGCGCCGACGCCGCGTTCGCCGGCAATCTGTACTGCGTCGCCTCAAACGAGAAGGTTCTTGACTTGGCGCAGATCGATATTGACGTGAAAGACGGCGCCGCGTTGTCTGTCGGCAGGAACTTCACGTTCGGACGTGAAAACACCAAGCACGCAAAGGTGCTCTATGCGGCACTGAGCGTCGTCGGCGCATCGCTGTCAGTGGGCGAGGGATTGCACCTAGGTGAGGTCAATGATGATTCGACATCGCGTGCTGGATGGTATCATCTCTACTTTGGCACGAATAGCGTAGTCACTGTGCGCGACCTGAAAGTCTGGGACGACCGAGACGAGACCACAGTCGTGTTCGACGGCGCCACGATCAAGTCAAGGGGCGAGCACACCGAGTTCATCAAGTTCATCAGTCGCAACGACATCCCGAGAGGTTCGTCGCCTTTCGAGATCGCAGCTGGAGGTCTGACGATTTCCAACGAGCATAACGTTGTCGTGGCAGACACACTGAAAGGAGCTGGTGCGCTAACCAAAACCGGAGGCGGACTGCTGAAGTTCAGCGCCGGCCAGGAGTTTACGGGCGCGTTTACCATTGCAGGACCGGTTGATTTCAATGGGCAGACCTTTGCCTCGTCCGGCGTTGTGCTCGCTCCTGGCGGATCAATGGCTGTCACATATGGCGAGAACGGGTTTTCGGGCCTTTGCCCGATCACGGTCAGCGAGATAACTGCGACGGCCGACAACCCGTTCGTAGTCAGCGTCACATACGATGTAGACGTCGAGCATAACAAGTATTTCGACCTTTTCCCCGCACAGACAGGCTGGAACGACGCAGACCTCGCGAAGATATCCATAAACGGACTTGACCTCGAGGTCAGGAACGGGAAGCTCTACGGAATTGTCACGCCAGTCGAACGGACGTGGAGCAACGCTTCTGGCGACACGCTGATGACGACATCTGGCAACTGGACCGGCGGGGAAGGGCCCAAGGGCTTCGACAGCGTCTTATTCCCGCTTGCCGCAGGAGGAACTGCATCCAACGATTATGCGTCCCTCACCCTTTCGGGAGTGCGTTTCGCGGCGGGGGCCGGTGAGTTCGCGATAAGCGGAAATGGACTCGACGTCCGTGCCGTGACAAACGAGTCGGCGAACGTGCAGACATTCAGCTGCGCAGTCAGGGACAGCGGTGCGACGCTCGGGCTTGGCGGCAGCGGCGACATTGCGTTCGTCGGCGGACTGACTACCGGCGCATCTACGGAAATCACCAAGGGCGGCGCAGGCACAGTCACAGTCGCCGGCAATGGTCCTGGCGGAAGGCTTGTGCTCAATGAGGGTGGGTTCAGGCTGAAGGATTTGGACGACGGCGGGAAGACGAATCCATTTTCGACGGCATCGGACTCGCTCAGAATCGCCGGCACGCTCGATCTAGGCGGCGCGACGCAGACCGTCACGATGTCTTCGACAAGCGGCGAGACGTTCGCCCTCGACGGCTTCACGCTCACGAACGGCGTCGTCAAGATCGCCACCGGCAACCACTATTTCGCGCCGAACGGCAGCTTCACGCTGTGCGGA
>JAFPNP010000325.1 GCA_017411125.1 Kiritimatiellia bacterium | reverse complement strand
CGTCTTGAGGTCGAGCTTCTCGGATTCGGCAAGCTTTCCGCCGATCCGAAGGAGGCGCTCGACCAGCTCGCAAGGTTCGCGACCGCCGACCAGAACGCCACGTTCGCGTCGCTGGACAAGGCAAACAAGACGCGCGTGGGCATAATCGCGGGCATACTCGGGAAGAATGCGCACGATGCGGTATACGACAGCATCGGCAAAGCGCTTGCGAAAGACGGCGTTCCTTTTGCCCTGAAGGGTCTATCCGCGCCCGGAAAGCGCCTGGCCACGATCGAGCGCTTCCGCGACGGCGGCATGAAGTTCGTCATGACCGACGTACGCAAGGGAGATACTGTCTCCATAGGCGGCAAGGATATCCCTGCGGGACCCGGCAGCGAAATCAAGACGCGTGTCAGTTTCGAGATCGGCCTTGACGAATACCGCAGACTTGACAAGCGCGCAGACCTCGCGGCGTACAATCCCGCCGCGGAACTGGGCGAGAATTTCAAACTCAAAATGGCGCCGGAGATGCTCAAGACCTTTTTCGACATAAAGTAGCGCAGGATCGGGCGCATCGGGCGTATCGAATAGATTCCGCCCGATCTCTTTTCCGTCCAGGAATACGCGGGCATGTTTGACAGTTCCCGCGTTTCTTTGCTATAATGCGCTCGGTTGGATTGAGGCGGCAGATGGCGAAGACAGAAGACAAAAGGGCGAAAGTGCTCGATCCGGGCGACAAGTTCGGCGACTACACGGTTGTGAAGCTGCTCGGCAAGGGCGGCATGGGCGTCGTGTATCTGATGCGCGGCACCAGCGGCGTCGAATATGCCGTGAAGATAATGTTTCCGGACAAGGTGTCGCACGAAATGCGCCGCCGCTTCGCGCACGAGGCGGAGTTCGCCATCAACATCCGCCACAAGAATCTCGTGTCCGTATACGACGTGGGCGAAGATCCGGAAACGGGTCTCTGCTACATGATCATGGATTACGTTCCGGGCGGCACCCTTGACGACAAATTGGCAGAGAAAGGGCGGATTCCGGTCGACAGGGCCGTTTCCATAGCCGTGCAGATCGCGGAGGCTCTCGACGTGGCGCACGGCCGCGGAATCGTGCATCGCGACATAAAGCCGGACAATATAATGTTCGATGCCGACGGTACGCCAAAGCTTACCGATCTCGGCGTGGCCAAGTTCGACAATGCCAACCAGTCCATGGTCACGACCACAGGAATGGTGATAGGCACGCCTGCCTACATGGCTCCGGAACAGATGCTCAACTCGCACAACATCGACGGGCGGGCGGACATCTACGCCCTCGGCGTGGTGCTGTACGAGATGCTGTGCGGCAAGCACCCGAACGAAGGGCGCACTGCGATCGAGCTGATGGCGAAGGCTCTGAAGGGCGATCCGCTGCCGGACATACTGACCATATGCCCCAAACTGCCGCCGGGCGTTGCGTACGCGGTGTCCACGCTGTGTTCGCCAAAGCCCGACGGTCGGCCTCCGAACGCGCTTGCGGCGGCGGAACTGCTCCGCAAGGCCGTGTCGGGGCAGCTTGTTCCGCCGAAACAACATAGGAATGCGTCAAACACGGCCGAGTCGGCTCGCCGCAGGCTCTGGCTAAGAAATCTGCTGGCGGTTGCGGCTGCGGCAGTCGGCGTCGCGGCGCTTTGCATTACGGCAGTGTCCGTAGTCCGGCACGGGCGGTCGCGCGGCGTGAATCCGCGCACTTTCGTGGTTTCGGGTTCGATGACCAACGTCGTGGAGCGGATGGTGGAAATAACCAATCTTGTAGCACGGGAGATTCTGGTCACGAATCTGGTCGCACGGGAAGTCGTGGTCACGAATCTGGTCGCACGGGAGATTCTGGTTACCAATCTGGTTGCACGGGAAGTCGTGGTCACGAATTTCGTGACGAGCGCTGCGGATCGTTCCGACGGCGGAAAACGCATTTTCGTGGAGGTCGGCCATGACGAGAAACGGAGAACCGGCAACACTCCGCCACTTACGCTTGAACGCGTTGAGTCGGAAATTGCCGACGGCGTCGATATGATCCGCTGCAGGCTCGGCTGCACTAAGGACGGCGTTCTGTTCTCTGTCGGGAACGGAGACGTCCGCAATTATTCGGACGGAACTGGCAGGGTTGGCGACTATGATTCGGAGAACTTCCGGCTGCTCAATGTCAGAAACGCGAACGGTGCATTTAACGGGCATCCTGCCACGCTGGAAGAAATGCTGCGGCGCGGCGACGGCAAGATCCGTTTTCGGATCGGTTGGGAAAGACGCGAGGCCGAGGCCGCAACGCGCGCCCTTGCCGAACTCTTGAACCGTCTTGGCGCGTGGAAGGCGGTGATTCTGGAACTTGGCGACGAAAGTGTCGAAAAGACGAAAGCGTTGCTCGGAGAGATCCTGTGGGGCAAGATTTGTTCCGGAGAGCTTGAAATCTTGGTCCCGGACAGGAAGCTGGACGAATGGGCGGAAGCGGTGCCGGAATGTTCGGCGGGTTTCAATGCCCGCAGTCTGGAAAAACATGGCAGGAGGCTTTTGTTTTTCCAGAAGGCCCGCAGACGGGAAATCAAGGAAATGCTGGAGAAATTATGAAATCGAACAAATCTCAGGGTGGGCGGTTCGCGAGAATCGTCGTGATCGCGGCGGGTGGTTTTTGCCTGCCTTTCGCGGCGATTGCCGCCGGCAACGGCAAAAACGTCGCGCGCGCGTGGATCGACGTTCGCGGCGAGAACGTCGAAGGACGCGGCTGGACCGACACGGAGCTGCCTTTCGACCGCGTTCCGAAGCGTTTCGCGAAGGAATTGCCGAACGTATGGGACAACGGCGTTTCGCCGACCGGCGAGTTTTTCGAGTTCGAGAGCGACACGACGTCTGTCGCCGTGCGTGCAGTGTTTGCGCAAAACAGGTTCGGGGAACGCAACTTCAACAGCGCGGCTTTCGCGGGAGCCGACCTTTATGCGTTCGACGAAGGACGTGGGGACTGGCGTTGGGCGGGCGCGGCGGGGCATTCCGTCCGTTGGAGCAAGAACGTGGAATACGGACTTGCCGGGAATCTTCCGCGCAAGAACAGGCGCTTCCGCCTCTATCTGCCGCTGAGGAACAGGCTTGTGTCTTTCAGCCTCGGCGTTGACGCCTCTTCCAAAACGAAATTCGTTCCGCCGCGCAAGGCGAAACCAGTGGTCTACTACGGCACGAGCATCATCCACGGCGCATACAACATGCGGCCCGGCCTTGCGCTCACGTCGCGCATAGAGCGGAAGCTGAAACGCCCTGTCGTGAACCTCGGTTTCTCTGGCGGCGCGCGGCTGGAGCCTGCGGCGGCGAAGATGCTGGCGGAGCTTGACGCGGCAGTGTACGTGTGCGATCCGTACCACAACCTGACGCCAGACCGGATCCGGTGCAATTTCGAGGCGTTCTTCGACGAATTGTGCTCAAGGCGTCCCGACACGCCCGTGCTGCTGGTGAGTGCGCCGCCCGTGCTCAACGGATGGCTCAAGCCCGATGTTTCGCGCAACGACGACGAGAAGGCGCGGCTTTTCGCGGAGCTTTCGAAGAAGGTTGCCGCCCGCCACAAGAACTTCCGCTACATGCCGGGCGAGGGGTTGTACGGGAGCGACGAGGTTTCGATGGACGGAGTGCATCCGAACGACGAAGCGTTCGCGCACATGGCCGCGACGCTGGTTCCGGTCATATCTGATCTTGCCAAAGGCAGATGAGAAGGGGGGCGCGGCCCGGTCGGCTGCTTTGTGTGGTTGTTTTGTCCCACTCATTGCCCTTTTTGCATTGTCCGTATAGGGGTGTGGCAAAACCGTGGGCACGCTTTGGCAAAACCGTGGGCACGCTTTTGATAAACCGTGGGCACGTTTTTGTAAAACCGTGGGCACGCTTTTGATAAACCGTGGGCACGGTTTGGTCATATCCCTTGGACGGAAGATTGTCTATTGTTGCAAATGCGGTAATCGCCAAAGCGGCTGCGTCAAGGCAGGATTCGCTTTCTAGATGGTTTGTTCCCTAAAAATCGCGGAAAACGCGGCTTTGTCCATATGTTGTACCCTTGTTGGGGCAGGAGATACAATATGTAGATTTTTCCTCTTGCATTGCTCCAACGGTTGTGGTACACTTTTGATTGTCGATTTCAGTCAAAAGGTTAATTCAATACCACTTAAAAGGAGGAGTTTAAATGAACATCATAAAGCGCAGCGGCGAGGAAACGCCCTTCGAGAGGTCGAAGATTGCGGCGGCCATACGCAAGGCGAACGCCACGGTGGACGATGCCGACAAGCTGACGGAGGCGCGCATAGAGCGCATTGCCGAGCAGATCGAGGATTTCGCGGCCGCGCACGATCGTGCGTTGAGCGTGGAGGAGATACAAGACCTCGTAGAGACGAAGATTCAGGAGGCCGGCGCGCATGCCGTCGCGAAGCGTTACATCAAGTACCGTTTCGTGCAGGATCTCAAGCGTCGCAAGAACACGACCGATGGCGAAATCCTCACTCTCATCAACTGCACGAATGAAGAGGCGAAGCAGGAGAACGCGAACAAGAATCCGACCATCAACTCCGTGCAGCGCGACTACATGGCCGGCGCGGTGTCCAAGGACGTGACCAAGCGTCTTCTGCTGCCGGAGGACATCGTGGCCGCGCACGAGGCGGGAATCATCCATTTCCACGACATGGACTACTACGCGCAGCGGATGCACAACTGCGACCTCGTCAATCTCGAGGACATGCTGCAGAACGGCACCGTTATCAGCGGCACGGCGATCGACCGCCCGCACTCGTTCTCCACGGCGTGCAACATCGCAACGCAGATCATCGCGCAAGTCGCATCCAACCAGTACGGCGGCCAGTCCATTTCCCTCACGCACCTCGCGCCCTTCGTGCAGGTCAGCCGCGAGAAGTTCCTCGTCGAAATCGAGGGCGAGTTCGCGCGGGCCGGCATCGAAGCGACGGCCGAGCAGAAGGCGAAGGTCGTGGAGCAGCGCGTGCGCGAGGAGATCGTGCGCGGCGTGCAGACGATCCAGTACCAGGTGGTGACGCTCATGACAACCAACGGCCAGGCGCCGTTCATCACCGTCTACATGTACCTCAACGAGGCCCGGAACGAGCAAGAGAAGAAAGATCTCGCAGTCATAATCGAAGAGATGCTCCGCCAGCGCATCCAAGGCGTCAAGAACGAGGTGGGCGTGTACGTCACGCCCGCGTTCCCGAAACTCATCTACGTGCTTGAGGAAGACAACGTCAAGGAAGGCGCACCCTATTGGTATCTCACCGAGCTAGCCGCGAAATGCACCGCGAAGCGCATGGTGCCGGACTACATCAGCGAGAAGATGATGCTCGAGCTCAAGGGCGACGTCTACACGTGCATGGGCTGCCGCAGCTTCCTCACGCCCGACCGCTTCACCGACGCCGGGGTGAAAAACATCGCCAAGGCGAAGAACTACGTACCCGGAAAGCACCGTTACTACGGACGCTTCAACCAGGGAGTCGTGACCGTCAACCTCGTGGACAT
>JAFPNP010000324.1 GCA_017411125.1 Kiritimatiellia bacterium | reverse complement strand
CGCGCTGTTCGACGTGCAGGTGAAGCGCCTCCACGAGTACAAACGCCAGCTTCTCCTCGCGCTGTACATAATCATATTCTACAACCGGCTGATAAGCGATCCGTCCTACGACCCGGTGCCGCGCGCATTCATCTTCGCGGCGAAAGCCGCGCCGGGCTACCACATGGCGAAGTTGATCATCCGCCTCATCCACGGCATAGCGGGCGTGGTGAACGGCAACCCGCGCACGCGCGGCAAGCTCACGGTGGCGTTCCTTCCGGACTACCGCGTGTCGCTTGCGGAGAAGATCATGCCCGCCGCCGAGCTGAGCGAGCAGATATCCCTCGCCGGCACCGAGGCGTCCGGCACCGGCAACATGAAGTTCATGATAAACGGCGCGCTCACCATCGGCACCTACGACGGCGCGAACGTGGAGATAAACCAGGAGGTCGGCGACGAGAACATGTTCCTCTTCGGCCTCCGCACGGAAGACGTGGCCAAGCTCCGCCCGTCCTACAACTCCCGCGACGTGTACCGCTCCGACCCGGAGATCCGCCTTGCGCTGGACATGATACGCCGCAACGCGTTCTCCGTGCTGCAGCCCGGACTCTTCGACCCCATACTGCGGTCGTTGCTGGACTACAACGACTACTACATGCTCCTCGCCGACCTCCGCAGCTACTGCGAGGCGCAGGACCGCGTGGACGCGACGTACCGCGACGCCGCGAAGTGGAACACGATGTCGCTCGTGAACATCGCCCGCTCCGGCCGCTTCTCGAGCGACCGTGCGGTGGCGGAGTACGCCCGGGACATCTGGCACGTCAGTCCGGTGGATTTCGAAAAGTGACGGGAAAGAGGGAAAGAACAAAGGCATGAAAAAACTGCTGTTTGCAATGGCGCTCGCCGCGTGCGCGGCGCATGGAGCGAAAGTGGCGTCGGTGTCCGTCAAGATGGCGGACGGAGGCGAGGACGCTGGCGACGTGCTCGCCCGCTGCATGGTGAAAGCGGGCGACGAATACGACCCGCAGCAGTGTGCGCGGGACGTGCGTTCGCTTCGCGACGCCAACGAGTTCGAGAACATCGAAGTAAAGGCGGAACAGACGGTCAAAGGCGTGGCCGTCACCTACGTCGTTGCGCGCAAGAAGCGCTTCCAAGGGCCGCTCAACGTTTCAGGCAACGACTTCTGGGGCGTCGGCAAGATCACGGATCTGTCCGAACTGCGCGACGGCTACGCATACGGCGAGGCCGAGATCGCGGCGGCGGCCGGGCGAATCCGCACGGCGTACCAGCGGAAGTTCTTCCCGGAAGTGAAAGTGACGCCGCGCATCGAGCCGGTGCCCGGCTCGCCGAACGCCATGCGCGTGACGATGGAAATCTCGGAAGGCCCGCGCATCAAGATACGCGACTTCAAGTTCAAGGGCATCGAAGGAGTGGAGGAGCAGGAGCTTCGCGAATCCTTCCAGCAGTATCCGTGGTGGAATCCGCTCGGCTGGTTTATCGACACGCCAGCCACGCCGCAGGATTTCGCCGAAGCGCGGGACAAGATCGCAAACTACTACCGTGACCTGGGCTATCTCGACGTGACCGTGTCGCTGCCGGAAGCGGTTCCCGTGGACGGCGTCTCCAACAAGGTAGACCGCGTGTTCACCGTCGTGGAAGGAACGCGCTACAAAGTGGGCAAGATATCCGTAACCGGCGTCAAGCAGTATCCCGAAGAGGCCGTGCTCGGCGCGGTGAAGGAACTCAAGACGGGCGACTTCGCCGGCGCGAAAGCGCTGGCGGACGCGGCCCACGACATCGAAGTGTTCTGCGGCTCTGGCGAAAAAGCCCTGGCTGACACCCGCGTGACCGTGCGACGCATCCCCGTGGGCGAATACGAGGACACGGTGGACATCGTATTCGCCGTAGAGGAAGGCGTGCCGGTGGTGATCCGCCGCGTGCTGGTACGCGGCAACGACTATACGAAGGACAAAGTGATCCGCCGCGAAATCGGCCTCTCGCCGGGCGACCCGATGCTCGCGAACCTCGCGGAGCGCTCCAAACACCGCCTGGAGAACCTCCGCTACTTCCAGCGCGTACAGTACTACCTCGAAACCGTGGACGGCGGCGAAGCGAAGAACGGCCGCCCGGAAGAGCGCGACCTCGTGTTCGAAGTGGAGGAGCAAACGACCGGCGGTTTCATGGTCGGCATCGGCGCCGGATCGGAAGACTCCGTCTACGGGCAGATAGAAATCCACGAGAACAACTTCGACCTCTTCAGCCCGTGGCGCTTCCGCGGCGGCGGGCAGAAGGCGCGCATACTGGTCCAGGCCGGCCCGCGCGTGCAGACCTACGAGATAGGCATAACCGAGCCGTGGCTGCTCGACCGCCACCTCGAACTCACCGTCAAGGCATATCGCCGCCAGCGCTGGTTCGACGACTACGACGTGATACGCAGCGGGCTCGAAGCGTCGATAAGCTATCCCGTCCAGTTCTGGCCCGGCTGGAAGCCGTTCGGACGCTTCGGCGTGTCGCTTGCGGCGGAATACGTCCAGATGGACGACGTGGAGGGCGACTGGCTCTACGAACATCCGCGCGACGAGGAGCCGCGCCGTCTCCTGCGCGAGCAGGACGACAAGTACGGCGACAGCTGGGAAATCCCGCTCAGCGTCTTCTGGCAGAACGACACACGCGACGAGTTTCTCTTTCCTAAAAAAGGCTACCGCGTAATGTTGCACGGCGACATCGTGGGCGGCGACAACGAGTACTGGCGCACGGGCTTCCGCTACCGCCACTACTTGACGACGATCAAGAAGTGGGGGCACGTGTTCCAGTGGGGACTTCGCGCCGAAACGCTCGACTCGTTCGACAACGACGACCTCCCGATCTACGACAAGCTCTTCCTCGGCGGCTCGCGTTCGATACGCGGCGTCGACTACCGCGAAATCGCCCCTCGCGTCTACGCGCGCGAAAACAAGCGCGGCCACTACGTGCCGTGGGGCGGCCAGACGAGCTGGTGCGCCACGATGGAGTATTCCGTGCCGGTGGTCAAGATGATCCGCATCGCCGCATTCACCGACTTCGGCAGCGTGGGCGAGGACGAATTCGACTTCGACACCGACTGGTTCTGCTGGTCCGTCGGCCTTGGCCTTCGCCTCGATCTGCCGCAGTTCCCAATCCGTCTCGACTTCGCAACGCCCGTGACCGACCCCGACGAAGATGTCGACGAAAAGGTGTTCTCTTTCGCAATCGGGTACGACTTCTAACAAAAAGGCAAGCAACTATGAAGAAAGTCATGATCCTTGCGGCAGCAGCAGCCGCGCTGACATCCGCAGCCGACATCAAGATCGGAACTGTCAACATGGTGGATCTCGTCCGCCTCCACCCCAATCACGAAAGCAACCGGGCACTCGTGAAGACGACCGACTCGGACTACAAGGCGAAGCTGGAAGCGAAGCAGGAGGCGCTCAAGGAAATAGCCGACGAGGGGAAGAAGGCGCAGGGCGACCTCCAGAACCCGATGCTTTCCGCCGCAGCCCGCGCCGACGCGCAGAAGAAGGTAGAGGGCATCCAGCAGAAGTTCCTCGCAGAACAGCACGAAATGCGGCAGATGGCGGCGCGGTTCCAAAGCGACCTGAGCGACCTCGAGGCCCGGCTGATCAAACTCGAGACGGAAGACCTCCGCGCCAAGATCAACGCCTACGCGAAGGCAAACGGCTACGACATCATCGCCGACTCCACTATGCTCGCATTCTCCAAAGAAGAATACGACGTGACCGACGCCATACTCAAAGCGCTCGGCGTGGATCCGGCGAAACGCAAAGAGAAAGCGAAGAAGTCCGATGAGGGCAAGTGACCTTGCAGCGAAACTAGGCGGCGCGCTCGAGGGAGACGACGTCGAAATCACCGCCTGCGCGGGACTGGAAGAGGCGCGTCCGGGCGACCTCTCGTTCTGCAAGGACGCAAAGCACGTGCCGTTGGTGCAGGCCACGAAGGCTTCCGCCATACTATTGCCGCCGGACTGGTCCCACGGCGCCCCGTGTGCAATCATACGGGTGGCAGACCCGAACCACGCTTGCATGGCGGCGGCGGAGATGTTCGCGCCCTCCGCGCCTTCGCACGCCCCTGGCGTCCATCCGACCGCCGTGGTCGATCCGTCCGTGCAGCTCGGGGCGAACGTCCACGTCGGCGCGTACACCGTGATTGAAAAAGGTACGACTATCGGCGACGGCTGCGTCATAGAAGCGCAGGTATTCATCGGCGAGGGCTGTACCGTCGGCGCCGGTTCGCACATCTACCCGCAAGTAACTCTGCGCGAGGGCACGAAGGTCGGCAAGGGCGTGATACTCCACTGCGGCGTGCGCCTCGGCGGCGACGGCTACGGCTACAACACATCGATGGAAAACGGCCTGCCCAAGATCGAGAAGATTCCGCAGCTCGGCATCGTCGAAATCGGAGACGGCGTGGAAATCGGCTCGAACACCACGATCGACCGCGCGCGCATCGGGCGCACGTACATCGGCCCGATGACCAAGATCGACAACCTCGTGCAGATCGGGCACAACGTCAAGGTGGCAGGTTATTCAGGCATAATCGCGCAGGCAGGCGTGGCGGGATCCACGCAAATCGGCACAGGCTGCCTCATCTGGGCGCAGGCCGGCATTTCCGGGCACATCAAGATAGCGGACGGAGTGCAGGTCGGCCCACAGGCCGGCGTTCCGCAGTCGCTCGACGGCAGCGAAAAGTACGTGGTCGGCACGCCGGCCACTTCGCTCAAGAACGTCGCCGCCATCGCGCTTGCGCCGAAGATGATCATGAAACTGCGGCAGGACGTAAAGGCGATCAAACAGGAGCTGGCGTCCCGCGCATGAAGCCCGTAGTCGTCATACCGACCTACAACGAACTTGAGAACGTGGAGGCAATGGCCGACGCGGTTCTCGGCGTGTTGCCGCCGGAGGGCGAGTTGTTGTTCCTGGACGACAACTCGCCGGACGGAACCGGCAAGGCGATAGACGCCATCTGCGCGCGCGAGCGGCGCGTGCACGTGATGCACCGCAAAAAAAAGGAAGGGCTTGGCCGCGCATACGTCGCGGGATTCGCGGAGGCTCTTCGCATGGGCGCGACGCACGTCGTCGAAATGGACTGCGATTTCTCCCACGACCCGAAAGACGTGCCGCGCCTCCTCGCCGCGCTTGACGCCAACGCCGCATCTCCCGCCGACGTGGCGATCGGATCGCGCTACGTAAACGGCGGCAAATGTGCGGGATGGCCTTTTCGCCGCTGGCTGCTGTCAAGAGCGGGAGGAATCTTCATACGCTTCATGCTGGGCGTACCGGTAAAGGATCCCACAGGCGGGTTCAAATGCTTCACGCGCAGGGCGCTGGAGACGCTGGGCGACTTCTCGTCGATAAAATCGTTCGGCTACTCGTTCCAGATGGAAATGAACTACAGGATGTGGCAGGCCGGGCTTAAACTCGTGGAAGTGCCGATCGTGTTTTCCGAACGCCGGGCGGGTTCGTCGAAGATATCCGGTTCTATCGCCGCCGAATCGCTTAAAATGGTTTTCAGGCTGAAATTCAGCCGCACCTCCAACGAGGCATAAGAGGGCTTTCAACATGGTCACACGCAGACAAGGACGAGAATGGGCGCTGCAAATGCTTGTCCAATTCGATTTGAACCCGCCGACGGCAATCGACACCGCAATATCCGATTTCTGGGACATGCAGGCAAGGCTTGAAGCAGACGGGCTGGCGGAAAGAAAACGCGGCGTCCGCGTGCTCTTCACCTCTACAAATCCGAGGGAACTTGCGGCGCTCGCCACGATGCGGGCGTTCACCGAAGTGCGCGTAAAGGGCGTGTGGTCGGCGGGCGCCGCTGTCGATGCCATGCTCGATCCGTTTCTCAGCAGCTGGCCGCTGTACCGCCTCGGCACTGTCGAACGCTCCGTGCTGCGTCTTGCCGCGTGGGAGCTCAAAAACTGCACGGACATTCCTACGCCCATCATAATCAACGAAGCCGTGGACCTTGCGAAATGGTTCTCCGAATCCAAGAGCGGGCGTTTTGTCAACGGCGTCTTGGACAGGCTTGGCAAGAAAATGCGCAACGCGCCGGAGAAGGCATGTTCACCGGACTGATCCAACGCGTCGGTACCGTCCGCCGCGTATCGCGCGGGCGCGGCCTCGTGCTGGAGTTCCAATTCGAGCCATGGCCCGAACCGCTCGTGCGCGGCGAGAGCGTGGCCGTCGACGGAGCGTGCCTTACGGTGGCGGACTGCGACGCAACACGATTCACGGCGGACGTGCTGCGCGAAACGGAAAGCCGCACCGGCCTCGCGGACCTGCTGCCTGGTTCGCGCGTCAATCTCGAACGCGCGATGAAAGCGGGCGACCGCTTCGGCGGGCACGTCGTTCAAGGGCACGTGGACGGACGCGGAACTCTGCGCCGCCGCGACGCAAAAGGCCGGGACTTCGCGCTGACGTTTGCCTGTCCGCGCGCAATCGCGGCGGCAAGCGTTCTCAAAGGTTCAATTGCGGTGAACGGAGTGTCGCTCACCGTAAGCGGCCTCGGCGAAGACTGGTTCCGCGTGGACGTGATTCCAACGACGGCGGCGGAAACGAACCTTGCCGGCCTGCGAGTCGGCGACAAGGTCAATCTCGAAAGCGATGTACTGGGGAAATACGCCATCAAGCACAGAGACGAGAATCCGGAAGAAGAGCCAGAATGCGATGGTCTGACAATGGAAAAACTCGTGGAGAACGGTTTTGCATGAAACGCATCGGTTCCAGCATCTGCGTAGCCGCCCTGCTCGCGGCTCTCGCCGCCGGAGCGTGGTGGATGCAGCGCCCGCGAACCGACCGACAGGTCGAGCAGACGCTGCCATCTCCGTCGCCGGCGGCGGACAT
>JAFPNP010000323.1 GCA_017411125.1 Kiritimatiellia bacterium | reverse complement strand
TTCGCCCATGCCGTGCGACTTGAACAGCCCGTCCGTCTTGGCGTTCGCCGTCTTGGCGTTGTTCGACCCCTGCGCGGCGGAACGCGCCATGATGCCGAGGTTGGTCGTCGTCATGTCGCCCTCGCCCGCGTAGTGGTTCGCAGTCGGGGCGCCCTCGCCCGCGTAGCGCTCCATCAGGCTCGGGACGTTCGCCTTCTGGTCGTCCGGCGTCTTGTCGAGGATCATGCGGCGCACTTTCGCATACGCCGCTTCTATGCGCTTCTTATTTGGATCCGCGAACGCGACGACCTACTCCTTCAACATGTCTTGAAGGAGGAAATTCACCCCGCGGTTTCCGCATCCTATCAGCGCGAGGCGGATTCGGCGGCCCTTCCCGACGGCCCTCGGCAGCGTCGCCGCGCCGCCGATATTGAAACACGCAGCCCCAGCAAGGGCGATAAACTCTCTTCTGTTCATATACAACACTCCGTTTTATTCCAGACAATCAGTTTCCAAGTTCCGCGACACTGCGCTCCGTGAGGACGCATGGCGAATCGTATACCGGCACGTCTAGAAACACCACGCCGGCGGAAACGACGATCTGGTTCTTTTTCGGGAACGCATAGACCCGCCCCGTGAGAAGATCGATCCACACAGGCTCCTTGAACGGCTTCCCGCCGGGATATTTCAGCACAGCGGGACGAGTCTCGAACGAGTCGCCGGGCCGCTTGTATTTCGGCTTGTATTCCTTGCCCTGACGACTGGTCGCGTCCGCATGGGTCCAGAACACAAGAACCCGCCGTTCATCGGCCTTCTTGTACTCGTAAGTGGAAAGCGTCGCGTCCCTCGTGCCGAACCGGGAGTTCCTCACGCGCTCCAGCGAATCGTCGAACAGTCCGGCCACGTTCTGCACGGCGTAGTATGCCCGTTTCACCGCTATGACCTCCTTGCCGAAACTCGCCCGCAGAAGCCCCTTGAGATTGACCTCCTTGCCTCTGTGGTTGAAATCGCAGATCGTGAACACGCTCGACTCCACGTCGTGCCCAAGGTCGCCGAGCATCCGCCGCATGTCCCATTTGGCCTGCGAATATTCGCTCCACGGAATGCCGCTTAGCGTGAACTTCGTTGCCATCTCGCTAGGACATCCGTTCTCGCCCTGCCGCATCCTCGCCTTCGGACTGTACTTCGCAAGAACCGCTTTCTGCATTTCCACGTTCTCGTACGACGATTCGGGCGCGGGCGCGTAGCCATGGTAGATGAACCAGTCGAACAGCGCCACGTCAGGCCCCATCTCCGCAAGACACTTCTCGAAATACCCCGGATTGTTGCGCGCGAGCGAAAGCCCAGCTATGCGCGCGTCGGGGATATTGCGCTTGACGATTCTCGCCGTGCGGATATTGAACGCTACGATGTCCTTGACCGTCTTGTTCCCGCCGATGTCCGGCTCGTTCCACATCGCCCAGTCGCGCACGCGCCCCTTGAAACGCTTCGTCATCGCATCCACCCATGCGTCCCATGCCGCAAGGGCCTCGTCGCTCGTCGGGAAACCGCCCGCGAGGTCGTGCCCGCCGCCGCCCTTGTACACAGGATTGCCATAACCTGTCTCTAGGAGAACGTTGATACCCTGTGCGCGAACATAGTCGATGATTCGATCAAGCCAGGCGAAGTCGTACTTCCCCTTCTCCCTCTCGCACTTCGCCCATCCGGCCTGAAGACGGATAGTCTTGATGCCGAGCGGGGCGAGAAAGCGCTTGTACTCGTCGAATACCGCGAAGTCGCGGTCGAGCGTCTCGCAGCCGAGCGTCCAGTTAGAACCGCGTATCTCGCCGACGGAACGCGGCCGCAACGTGCCGATGCGTTCCATGTCGACGACGAGCGGCGTCTTCACCCTGTCGGCCGATGTGTCGAGTTTCACCTTGTCCGCCCTGTATTCGCGCAGAATCGTTTCCGGCAGATCGGTCGTCACCGTGTCCATGCCGCGCTCGAACGCGGTTCTGACCTGATCGAGGGAATTGCATGTCCAGGCGTGATACTCGAACCCGGCGTCCTTGACGGTCTTGATGTACTCCGCCGTCTGCAGATTCATCGACTTCTTGTTGTAGAACGGCGCATCGACGCCATCGACCCCCATGGCCTTTAGGTCGGCTATCAAATTGCGGGGATCCTTGTACCGATTGTATCTCTTGCCGCCGATGTACACCGTCGTCAGGTAGAGCGCCTTGTATTCCGGCATCTGTTTCTTGAGTTCCTTGCAGATGTCGCCGCTGAAAGAGATGAACAGCGTGTTTTTCGGCGTCGCCTTTCTCTGGCGCGCCAGCGCTTTCTTGAGGTGCGGCACGACTTCGATACCAGCCTCCGGCTTCACTTCCACGAAAAGCCACCGGCCGTCGCGGGCAAGCGGAAGGACTTCCTCTTCAAACAGAGCTGGACGGGCGGGATCGAATCCCGTCCCGCGCCACTTCTCCCCGGCGACGTTCAGTTTCGCGATCTCGTTCCACGTCATTTTGTAGATGGCATTCGTGTTCGCGCCGTCCGTTAGCCGCGCAAGAGTGTCGTCGTGGAACGTGAAAAGGCGTCCGTCGCCAGAAAGCCGCACGTCGCACTCGATGCCGAAACCGCGAACGACGGAATCCCTGAAGGCGGCGGCCGTGTTCTTCGGCGCGTCCGAACCGCCGCTGTGGGCGATGAGCGTATCGAACGCCGGCTCAGCCGCCGCCGCCGCAAACGAAACGGCGACGACGGACAGAAGCATAATTGACTTCATTTTCCCAGCACTCATTTCACCTTTGTTCCTCGTGCCTACTTGACGATGACCATAAACCCGGCGCGACTCGCCCACGTCCATGTGAGGCGCACGGGGTTGGCAAGATTCGTCTTGCCAACAGTGTATGAATCAGCCCATTGCGCAGAGACTGCCGTCCACTCGCCGTCCTGCTTCTCCTCGACCGAAAGCCTCGGCTGATAGCGTCTGCCGTCCATGACAGCGCTTTCCGCCGTGAACGTCCACGAATCCGCCTCGAGGTTGTAAACACCGTCCGGCAGCGAACTTTCGCCGGTCGCCCCGGTCTCGCCTATCGCGCCGTTCACGATAGTCACGTCGCCTTTGCCGCGATATCGCGCCTCGTCCACGCGCCTGTTCTGCTTTATTTCAAGGTCGGACAGCACCCGGTTGTAAAGCCGCACCGAATGGTATTCGCCCGTCAAGAACGCCTGAAGGACGCCTTTATCGGCATTATACTCCGCGCCCCAGCAGTACTTGCGGGCAGCGGGTTTTTCCGAAACGACTGTGAGGCTCGTACAGTTGGGAATGGTGTCCGTCTCGAACGTCCAGCACTTGCCGTTCGCGCCGTCGAGCATCCACGTAACGTATTCACCGCTCCAATTTGATATATACGGCCGGACATTTCCCGATGGAGCCGTCTTCAGCTTGGTGAAGTTTCCTATGAGATTTGCAGCTGTTCCCAAAGTCCAGAACCCATTGTCGTTTTTAGGATTGTCGTTGAACCAGGCATTGTACGAGGATGCGTCCTGATTCCCTCCGACCGTGCTTGTCGTCTGAGCCGCAGGGTCGGCCGTGATGGCAATCTGCACTGTGAAGTTCGTGCCAAGGTCGATGGTGCCGACAGCCGTCGCCATCGCGTCTTCTTTGAAAAAGTACGACGTATCCGTCCACCCCGAATCTGGCGTCGCTCCAGACCGGTATTGAAACTCCGCGTCAGGACCATCGGCAAGGTTTTTCCAGACTGTCGCATTTGAATCGTGCACAGCCTCCGCGCCGACGTTACGTATAGCGTCGAAGTGTCCCACGAGTCCATCCTGCACGTAATCGTTCACGTCATAAACGCGCACGACGTCCGCAAAAGGCTGCAATGGATAGAACACGCTTGCCGTCATCATAATGAAAAAAGCGCTTAACTTACGCCCCCTCCCCTATTTCATTCATTTTTTGCAGTTTCATTTTTCCTCCACTTTTTGTCGCTGGTTATCAATGCACAAATTGTACCATATCCCCGTCTGCCGTTGCAAGCGGGAAAATCGGCGGCGGCGAACACCTCCAAATCTGTCCACGTTCTGTCGTAGAAAGACAACCATAGAACAGCATACCGTCAATAGGGGCAATTATAAACCCTAAGAGGGGCGATTATGAACCCTAAGGAATACGATTGTAAACAGTGCAGGCAAAATCCCTGACACAACACCAAAACAACTGCAAACAACGCCACCGCCAATGTTTGACATCACTTTCGCTTTCAGCACATCCAGCGGCGTGCGATGCCGCTTGATTCATAAACCGCGATATGCTATAATCGATTGCAGTTTTACCGCAATAAAGGAATAGACCATGGAACAGAATCGCAGGGATTTCATAAGAAGCGCGGCATTTCTCGGCGCGGCAGCCGTTGCCGGACGCTCGTCCGCGCAGCCCAAGCCCGCCCCAAAAGCGGCGGCGGCCATCCGAATCGCGCATTGTGGCGATCCGCAGTTCGGATTCGGGCAAGAAGGCGGCAAAAATGCGTACAAATACGATCTCGCCCGTTTCGAGCGACTGATCAAATCCGTAAACCGCGAGCGTCCCGACCTCGTGTTCCTTGCCGGAGACATGACGCACGTCGCGCACGACGTCACGCGGGACTGGCCGCGCCTTCTGACGCTGTTCAAGTCGCCCGTGCTGGCCACGCCGGGAAACCACGACCTTGGAATACCGTTGCTCGGACGCCGCCTTGCGCGGTACCGCGGCGTGTTCGGATACGACTACAAGTCCATGAAAGTGGGCAAATGGCGGTTCATCAGCGGCAATACGATGTACTGGCACAAAACCGAGGAAGTCGAGGAAAAACGGAAGTACGAGGAATGGCTTGCGGCTGAACTGGCGAAAGCCAAGGCCGCGCACGAGCCGGTGATTCTCTGCGGGCACATCCCGCCCTTCGTTTCCAACGCGGGCGAAAAAGACGGATACGAAAACTATCCCAAGGCCGGACGCGCCGCCAGGCTCAAAATGTATCTGGATCATGGCGTGCACTATTTCCTTTCAGGCCACACGCACCGCCTGATAGTGCGCGCGCACAAGGGGATGACCATCCTCAACCCGGAAACCACCAGCCGCAACTTCGACCAGCTGCCTTACGGCTATCGCATGATGACCCTGCGCGACGACGGCTACGGCTGGGATTTCATTCGCGTATAAACGACCGCATCATTTGCTTTTCGTGCCGACGACGCGGCCCGCCGCGTCGCGGTAGGTCGTCCTGCCGTAGCTGTCGGTCATGGCGGTACCGGTGACGCGCCCCATCGAATCGCGGTAAGTCGTCTTGCCGTAGCTGTCGGTCGTGGCCGTGCCGGTGACGCGCCCCATCGAATCGCGGTAGGTCG
>JAFPNP010000322.1 GCA_017411125.1 Kiritimatiellia bacterium | reverse complement strand
GAGACGAACGCGGTGGCGTTCTGGAATCTCGGCCCCACGAACACGTTGGCGTGGTTCAAGGCGAACGCTCCGACCGGCGAGACCGAATATGCCGCCGCCTATGCCGCCTGGCTTGCCGAGTTCAACGCCAAGTTGAACGAAGCCGACAGCTGGATTCCCGAAAACCGCACCGATCCGACGATGTGGGATACCGACGACGACACCTTGCCCGACGGTTACGAATACTACTTCTGGTACGCCGCCGCCGTAGGCAGGATGGACGGCGCGAACTGGGTCCAGATGACGGGCGAGCGCTTCACGCTCAACAACATCGGCCAGGGCGAGACGATCACGCCCAAAGAAATCATGGATGCGTTCAATCCGACCGTGAAAGCCGAAGGCGAGATCAACATACGCGACACCGACGGCGACGGCCTCTACGATCTCGAAGAATACGCCATGGGCACGAATCCCGTCCATTGGGACACCGACAAGGACGGCATGAGCGACCTGTGGGAAGTAATGCGCGGCATGAACCCGCTCGCCGCTCCTGCGGATGCGGAATTGAACCTTGACGGCGACTTCATGGCTTCGTACGATACGGATCCGACCTACGCCATCTTGACGATGGAGGACGGCTCCGCCTACGCCTTGCCGTTCAACGGGACGGGTGTCATCGACGAGTCCGTCTGCGACAAAGAAAGCTCGAACGGCATTGCCGGCGGCACGAACGTCGCCGTCGCCGCAGTGCTTGCCAACGCCTCCAACGTCACGTCCATCGCCGTGTTCCACTACGGCCGCGACGACGCAATCTGCGTCCCGGCCGGAGTGCAACGTACCACCGGCGCGTACTTCAGCGGCGCCGCGAAACCTCTTGACGCGGCGCAGAACGACCTTTCCGGTAAGATGGTGAAGTCGATATCGTTCGAAAAGCCGCTGCGCCTTGTCCACAGGCAGGTCTACAACCAGTTCGGCTTCGACCCCCGTACCGGCTGGTACCGCGACAGCGCAGGCTACGTCGCCGGCCGCTGGCATGCTTCCGCTTCGTCCGAACTCTACGAGGCCGGAAAGTCGGTGAACACCGAACGTTACACCTGCCGCGACGAGTATCTCGTGCTCAAGTACCGTTATGCGCTCGGCTTGCGTTCCGCATCGGAAGACATCGGCAAGATCGCCGCGAAGGAGCTGACCGTCGCCGGCGTTCTTTCGTCCGGCACGACGAATCCTAGGCCGCCTTTCACCGACGCCGGGTTCGCCGTTTCCGGCGCGGGCGACGGCGCCTTGCCGATTCCCACGTACAGCAGCACGAACCATGGCGCCGACACGGACGAAGACGGCGTTCCGGACGGCTGGGAGCTTTACGTCGGCTCGAATCCGAACAGCGGCGACAAAGACGGCTGGGGCGAAGTCAAGGTTACCGACGGCGACCAACTCGAGCTTGTCGCCGAATACGCCGGCACGGATTCCTGCAATGCGTACGAAGGCGCGGCGAGGGCCGACGGCACGGCCACGATCTACGCGAACCATCCGGGCAAGGCGAGCGGCTGGTTCAACAAGTTCTTCCCGACCGATCCGTACGACAACGACACCGACGGCGACGGAGTCAGCGACAGCGCGGAAGGCGCGGCGTGGGAGGCCTCGTTCCGCCTCTGGCAGTCCGCGAACCTTGAAAACAGCGTGGCTACCGCCCGCGATGGATGGATGCGCAGGTTCACTTTCATCTACGGCGATCCGTCGGACGACGGCTCGCGCTGCATCCGCGGCGGCGGCCTCAACCCGTGCACGGTCGATACCGACTTCGACCTCCTGCCCGACGGCTGGGAGCGCCAGTTCGCCGGCATAGTGTTCAAGGACGGCCGTCCGTGGAAAGCGGAGGACTCGACCTACGGCACAAGCGGCACGGTGCCGTCCGACGTGATAGACGTCATCAACCGCAACGACAACGTCGTGAGCAATTCGACGCCCGGCGTCTACATCACCGCCGGCATGGACGGAACGCTCGGCCGGTACTCGACCGGCATGAACGCCGGCGACGCCGTGACGTCGTATACGCAGACCGATCCGCGCACGGGCACCCGCCGCAACTTCGACTTCGACAACGACGGCCTCCAGAACTTCCAGGAGTACCTCGTCCAGACGCTCCGCCACCTCCGCTACGACGATTCCGAGACGCCGCTCATGGGCAGCTACCTGCCGGACGGCCAGGCCGGGACGCGCAAGTACATCGGCTTCCTGCCTATGCAGGCGTGGGACGGCGAGGCGTTCTACCGCGAGGCCCGCGCAAAGGGCTTCACCGGATCTTCAGCCATGCAGGAGACCGGCTTCCTGTTCGAAGATCTCGGCTACTTCGTGCGTCCGCCGAGGGCGTGGGATTCCATGGCATTGCGTTCGAGCGGCGCGAGCTTGAGCAACTACGGCGAAAGCGGATACCGCGTCCTGCTGACGCCTACCTACCTGAGCAAGGACGCCGTGCGCATTCCGGCCACGCTCTACGCCTCCACCGATCCGCGCCTGTGGGACTCCGACTCCGACGGCATGGACGACTACTACGAACTCTTCCACGGCCTCAACCCGCTGCTCGGCGGCGTGGACGTGGTTTCCTGGGCGTATCCGACCTACGTCAGCAGCGACGGCACCGTGTACGACATATCGGCCAAGAACAACGCCTGGACGGGTTGGACCGAGACGAACTTGGTCTACGACGCGATGATGTATCCGTGGGCCATGGGCGTGGCCGAGGCAGACGCCGACGGCGACGGCCTCCGCAACTACGAGGAAGCCTTGCTGGTGAACATGCCCAACCCGCAGAACTACCATACCGACCCGACTCCGCTGTGGATGACGGATCCGTCGTCGCCGTCGAGCTTCACGGCGCAGTACTACGGGCGCGATCCCTATTTGAAGGCGGCGGGCAAGAGGCCTGAACTCTCGAAGTACTTCTGGTTCGAGTTCGTGGGCGCAGACCCCGGCGCGGTCGAAGACTTCATGTTCTCGTTCGAGGAGAACGAGGGCTACGACACGGACCACGACTGGATTCCCGACGAGCAGGAGCTCACGCACGCGGTGGAGGGCATATCCGATCCGCTGGACGCCGTCAAGCCCGACCGCCGCCAGGCGATGTACTTCCCCGGCGAGAACTCGGCGGTCGTGTCCCATCCCGGCAGGCTCCAGCGCCGCATCG
>JAFPNP010000321.1 GCA_017411125.1 Kiritimatiellia bacterium | reverse complement strand
GGCGGCGGCGGCGGCGGCGGCGCGGCCCCATACGCCATCGGCGGCGGAGGAGGAGGCGGCGGAGGAGGCGGCGGAGGCGGCAGCGGCGGCACCGACTGGACGCTCTCGATCTACGATTTGAACGCCCCCGGCGGCGCGGCGGGTTCCGCCGGCGGAGGTGGCGCGTCCGACGGCGGGGATGGTTCGACGTCTGGGCGTGGCATTGGATATTCCGGGCGCGGAACGAGCGGCGGCGGCGGCGGCTCCGGCGGCTCCGGCGCTTCAACCGGCGGCAACGGAGCCTTCTACCGCGATGGCGGCGTATCCTTGAACGCCACGTACGCCTCCTCGGCAAACGCCACCACCCATTCCGCCATCGAATACAACCTGACGTTCGAAGACGGCCAGCGCGTGAACACGATGAAGACCGCCCGCTACGGCTATGCGTATCCCGCCGCGCCGGTTCCGCCGTCGCGCCCGGGCTGGACGTTCAACGGCTGGTTCACGGAGAAGGACGGCGGCGGCGTCAAATACTATGGCGCCGACAGCGCCGCCACGCAGGAAGAATGGACCACGCCCTCCGACGTCACGCTCCACGCATACTGGACGCTGACGGACGAGTCGCAGGCCGCCTCGATCTGGATCAACGGCACGCCTCTCGTCGGCGGCATCTCGAAGTCCGGCTACGGCTGGAACTACAACGGCGCGGACGGGCGCCTTACGCTCACCGCCTCGACGGGTTCCTACGTGATCACGGGCGAAGACGAATCAGGCGAGTTCAGCATCTATCCCGCCGCCAACCTCTGCACGGTCGTGATGAGCAACTTGACGATGAATGCGTCGAGCACAATTGCGCGTCCGCCGTTCGAGAGCGTCCCAGGCAAGATCGCGGCGCTGCAGTTCGAGGGCGTGAACAAACTTACGGGCTGCTCCGGGTATCCGGCGATTTATGTCGCCGAGGGCAGCAGCGTCACGATCGGTGGCGCCGGCCAGGTGGAGGCAATCGGCGGCGCGAACGCGCCGGGCATCGGCGGCAGGACGGGCGAGACGAGGGGGACCGCGAAGCTCAACATCATGGGCGGCACCATCGAGGCATACGGCGGAGACTTTGGGGCCGGCATAGGGTCGGCGAAAGATGGTGGTTTTGGCTCGATCACCATTTCCGGCGGAATTGTGAAGGCCACCGGCAAGGGGGGAACCAGTGCGTCCGGCGGCGGCGCCGGCATCGGCGGCGGCGCGGGAGCGTCTGGCGGCGTCATCTGGATTACGGGTGGCGAGGTGACGGCCATCGGCGGCAACCGTGGCTCCGGCATCGGCGGTGGCAGCACGGCGGCAGGCGGCCCGGCGACAGGCGGCGACATTTCCATTTCCGGGGGCGTGGTCAATGCAACAGGCGGTTATGCCGGCGCCGGCATCGGCGGCGGCGTCAACGGTGCCGGCGGCACCATAGCGATTTCCGGCGGCACCGTGACGGCGACGGGCGGCTCTGGCGCATCGGGTATCGGCGGCGGCGACTGCGGCCCCGGCGGGACGACCACGATTTCCGGCGGCGAGGTCGTCGCAAGGGGATCGGACCATGGCGCCGGCATCGGAGGCGGCAGAAACAAAAACGGCGGCATAATCACCATCACGGGCGGACATGTGGACGCAGCCGGCGATACGCTCGGCGCGGGCATCGGCGGCGGCAGCGGATGCAATCCCGGGACGATTACCATTTCCGGAGGATTCGTCAAGGCCGTCGGAGGAAGTCGCGGCTGCTCGGGCATCGGCAGTGGCTACGACAACTACTCCTACGCAGGCATTGGAACGGTCCTCATTTCCGGCGGCACGATTTACGCCTCGGGCAGCGGCGCGTCCTCGGATATCGGCAGCGGAAGCAACGTCGAAAATGCAATTCCGGTCTTCACCGGCGGCGCCATCTATGTCAATGACGAAAAGGTTTCCCCCCATCCGAAGGACGCGTTCGAAAAAAGAGTCTTCCCGATCGATTTCGAAATCGGCGAGGCGACGAACAAGGTTTCTTCGCTCTCGCTCCACGGCGCGCTCGCAAGCTACTCCTACGGCGCAAAAGACCTTTACACGGACGCGGACGGCAACCTTCGCGTGTGGTTTCCTGCTACAAGCGGCGCGGCGTTCGTGGCGAAGGTCGTGATGGCGAGCGGCGAAACCTACTACTTCTCGTTCGACATCGACGACGACGGCAAAGCCACGGCCCGCGGATACCTTGCCGTCAACGGCGAAGTCGTCGCGAGCAGCGCCGACAATTCCGGCAGCGGATGGTCGTTCGCGAAATCGACGGGCGTCGTGACGATTTCCGCCGACGCGGAAATACTGGGCTTCTCCACGAATGGCGAATACCGGATCTCCGTTCCGTCTTCGTCGGGCGCGTCGGCTGTAACGTTCGACGGCCTGACGCTCGGAACGAAGAAGAATTACGCCTCGGCTGTGAAGTTCGAGCGGGACGTCGCGCTGGCGTTTTCCAAATCCAACACGGTCTGGGGCGTAGGCCAGTACTCCGCCGGAATCGAAGTGGCGAGCGCCGCGACGCTCACGATAGCCGGAGAGTCCGGGACGCTTGTCGCGCAAGGCGGAAAGAACGCGGCCGGCATCGGTTCGGCGGGCGGCTTCCCGTCTCCCGGCAAGATTCTCATAGAAAGCGGCACGATTGAGGCATATGGCGGCGAACTTGCCGCCGGTATCGGCGGCGGCCTCAATTCCACGCTGGACAAGGCAGACAACATCGTTGTCTCCGGCGGGCGCATTTTTGCGAAGGGCGGAAACGATGCGGCGGGCATAGGCACGGGCGTCAAACGTGTAAGCGGCGCCTTGACGCTCGCCACCGGCGCCGTCCGCATCGCCGGAGGTTCGGTGACTGCGCAGGGCGCCGACGGCTATGGAACAGTGTATGATCTGGTCGCGAGCCTGGGCACCACGCATACTGACTTTGTAAACGATTACACGCTCGTCATAACGGGCGGCAGCGTCGTTCCGGCGAGCGGCAAGGTCTTGCCGCGTCCGACGGACGTTGCGTCGAATCAGCTTTACGCAGTCTCGTTCTCCGGCCTCGATCCGAATGCAAAAGTCGACGCGGAAAGCCTCACCGGCGACTTCCCTTCGACGTACTCGCTGGACGATGTCTATACGGACGGCGAAGGACGCCTCTGCTTCTGGTTCGCGCCGACGAACCGCGCCCGCGTCATCGTCTTGAACGGCAAATACTTCACGACGCCATACCCTCACACGAGCTCCGTTCCGCGCGAAGCGTACAAAGAGGATGTATTCTTCGACGGCGCAAGCGGAAGCGACACGCCGCCGGACAAGTTCGACATCGACGGCGAAACGCGCTACATGCTCACGATTCCGTATCCAATTGCAAACGCCGCCGTGACGCTGTCCGGGCTTGACGCCCCCGGCGTCTCCGACGGGCAGGCGACTGACGCAAGCGGGAGGATATTCGTTTACGTGCCCGACGGCGACTATTCGTTCACGGCCGGGCCGTACCATTACATCGCAACGGTCGCCGGCGCCCCGGCGACGGCGCAATGCCTGACAGGCGTCTACGTGGACGGCGTGGAGGCCGGGACGTTCGCCGGTTCCGGCTGGCGCTACGGCGCCGAGAGCAACGTCCTCGAGATAACCGGCGCCGTGACGGTTTCGGGCACGAACACCGTGGGCGGCGTGGCGGTCAAACTCATGGACGGCGCGGCGGCGACGTTCTCGAATCTCGCGCTGGCCGCGTCCGCGGAATACGCCGCAGTCGTGCGCGTGGCGGACGGAGCTTCCGCCGCAATCTCGCTTTCCGGCGAAAATTCCGTCACCTCGGGCGGCAAGGCGTCCGGCGTGCAGGTTGCGAAAGCGGCGACGCTGACGATTTCCGGCGACGGTTCGCTTTCGGCGACAGGCGGCGCATACGGCGGCGCCGGTATCGGATGCGCATACGGCCGTGCCGGCGGCAAAGTGAAGATAACCGGCGGCTCTGTGACGGCCACGGGCGGCGAATACGGCGCGGGCATCGGCGGCGCCCGCTTCGGCAGCGGCAACACCGTCGAAATCTCCGGCGGCGACGTCACGGCTGTCGGCGGGTATGACGCGGCGGGTATCGGTTCCGGCGACCAGGTGGCCCAGAACACGGCGACGTCCGACAAGGTCGTCATATCCGGCGGCATCGTGCGCGTGGCTGGCGGCTCGAAAGCCGCCGCGATCGGCTGCAGCGACTATGGCTCGTGCGGCTCGATCGAAGTTTCCGGCGGCACGGTTCTGCCTTGCGGCGGCGGCGTTCTCCGCATCGGTTCGGGCGAAACCCGCTATTCCTCCGCCGCATCCGTGAAAATCACAGGGGGATCCGTCGCCACGTCACGCGACCGTGTAAATCCCTCGCCGGAGAACGCATCCGGCGAAAACGTATACTGCATGAAGTTAGGCGGATTCGATCCGGAAAGCGCCGCCCAAATCGAATTGATGTCCGTATTCGCCGGGTACGGGATGAACGACATTTTCGCGGACGCCTCGGGCAACGTGCATATCTGGCTGCCGGAGGGCAACGGCTTCGCAAAGATAAAAGGCGATTTCTACCGCGTCTCCGTCGGCTATTCGGGGGCGACGGTCGTGCCGTGGAATCCCACGCTCGCCGTGAACGGAACGGACGTGACGGCGCTTTCCGGCGAAGGCTGGACGCTCGACACGGGGACGATGGCGGTGCGTCTTTCCGGCGCAGGGCCGTTCGAGCTGTCCGGCGACGGCGACGGCATCGGCGTGTCGGCGGACAAT
>JAFPNP010000320.1 GCA_017411125.1 Kiritimatiellia bacterium | reverse complement strand
CGACGCGCTCAGAAAGACTGTCGCCGGTCTCGCGTCGACTGTCGCCGGAGCGGAGGACGCGACCCTGCTCCCGCTCCCGCTCACCGTTGTCAGGGACGACGGCAGCGTGCTGTCTTTTCGCGGTTCGCGAGGCAGCGGTCGTGGAAAGTCGGGTCGCACGGTTCGAACACGAACTTCGCGTACAGCGGAATGTTGGAGCGGAATTTGAGCCGCGCTCCGGCAGGCATGATGTGGTCGGTCGTGATCTTGTCGCCTACCTTGATCGCGCAGACGGCTTTCAGCGCGTCCGCAAGCGGTTCGCCCTTGGGAACGGCGGCGATGTTCGGCCCGCGCACGATCTCCGTGCCGCGCACGCCTTTTCCTGCAGTGGCGCGGTAGAGGAACATGGAGTCGTCCGTCGGGAACTTTTTCGGCGCGGTGACGGCGCGCACCGGGTTCCGGCGCGGGTCTTCCACTTTCCCCGCGAGGGCGCTCGCGGCGGCGGTCTCGGGCGAGACGAGGTAGACTTGCGCCGACTTCGTGCCGCTGCGTCCTTCGAAGTTGCGGTTGTTCGTGCGCAGCGAGACGGCGCCGGTGCGCGGGCTCATGTGCGCGCCGATGCAGAATCCGCACGCGTTCTCGAGGATGCGGCATCCGGCCTTTACGAGGATTGCGAGCGAACCGTCGTCCGCGAGCATCTGCACCACCTGGCGCGAACCGCAGGCGATTCCGACTTCGACATCTTCCGCCACGTGTTTTCCCTTCAGCGCGAGCGCGACGGTGCGGATGTCGCGATAGGAGCTGTTAGTGCAGGAGCCGATCATTATCTGGTTGACCTTCGCGCCCTTCATCGACTTCACGGTGACGATGTTGCCCGGAGAGTGCGGCGCGGCCATGAGTGGCTCGATCTTCGAAAGATCGAGCTCGAACATGTCGTCATACGGCGCGCCCTTGTCCGTCACGAGTTCTTTCCAGTCCTTGGCGCGTCCCTGCGCGGCCAGGAACTGCCGCGTAACGGCGTCGCTCGGGAACACGCTCGTGGTGACGCCCAGTTCCGCGCCCATGTTCGCGATGGTGGCGCGGCTCGGCACGTCGAGCGTCTTGACGCCCGGACCGAAGTATTCGAATATCCAGCCGACGTTGCCTTTCGTGCCGTACTTTTCCAGCACCTTCAGGATTATGTCCTTTGCGCTGCATCCCTTTGGAAGGCGTCCCGTCAGCCTGACGCCGCGCACTTTGGGCGTTGGTATGTGGAACGCCCCGCCCGCCATTGCGACGGCGATGTCGATTCCGCCGGCGCCGATGGCGAGCATTCCGATGCCGCCGCCGGTCGGCGTGTGCGAATCGCTGCCGAGGAGCGTCTTGCCGGGCGCGCCGAAACGTTCGAGATGCAGCTGGTGGCAGATGCCGTTGCCGCATTTCGAGTAGACGATGCCGTACTTCTTGGCGACGGACTGGAGAAAGTCGTGGTCGTCCGCGTTCTCGAAGCCGATCTGCACGGTGTTGTGGTCCACGTAGCTGACGGCGAGCTCGTTGCGCACGCGGGGAACGTCCATGGACTCGAACTGCAGATACGCCATTGTGCCGGTCGCGTCCTGCGTGAGGGTCTGGTCGATGCGGATGCCGAGTTCGGCGTCCTTGGCGGGATCGCCCTCGACTAGATGGGCTGCGATGATCTTCCGTGCGACGTTGAGCGACGCGGCTGCTGGGGCCTTCTTCATGTCTGTTTCCTTTTCCTGTTTGAAAAACAGGATGTATTATATCAAACATCGGCGCGTCGCGGAACGGGCGCGGCTAAAGTTTGACGACGAAAGTGGTGCCGACGCCGGGGCGCGACGTGCAGGTGACGCTGCCGCCATACGACGTGACGATGGCTTTCACGACGGCGAGGCCGAGTCCGTTCCCGGGCAGAGACCGGCTTGCGTCCGACCGCCAAAAGCGCTTGAAAAGGTTGGGCTGGTCTTCTTCGCGGATGCCGATTCCCGTGTCGGACACCGCAAGCCGCGCGAGGCCGGTGTCTGGTTCCTTCGCGAGCGTCACGCTCACGGTGCCGCCGGGCGGAGTGAACTTCACGGCGTTGTCGAGCAGGTTGCCGACAAGCTGCTGGAGTTTGGCCTTGTGCGCGGAGCGGACGATCTCTCCGTCCGGGAGGTCGATTATGAAAGCGACGCGCTTGTCTTCCGCGACGGACGCGTAGAACTCCGTCATCTGCCGCACGATGGATACGAGGTCTACGTCCATCCGCGGCGAGCGTTCGATGCGCGCGCCCGTCTGCGAAAGGTCGAGCATCGTGTTTATGAGCTCCAGCATCGAGGTGGTTTCTTCCGCCACTCCCGCCGCGAGTTCCTCGACGGGCACTTCGCCCATCGCGGCTAGTTCGGCCTGCGCGTGCATCCGCGCAAGCGGGGTGCGGAGGTCGTGCGCGATGTCGTCGGAGAGGTCGTGCAGCTCCTGCATGGCCTTCGCGTGGCGGCGGCGGATGGAGCGGTACGCGGTGAAGAACGCGACGAACCCGACGGCCGCGCCCACGACGCCGATGGCGTTGAACGCAACAGCCCAGGCGAGGGTGTGTTCACTCAAGTACATAGCCGAAACCGACGACAGTGCGGATGTGCTTTACGTCATGCCCCTTGTCGATCTTGTCGCGGAGGCGGCAGACGCGGGTTTCGACGATGTTGGTGTGCGGATCGAACGAGCAGTCCCACACGCGCTCGAGGATCGTCGTCTTGGAAATGACGCGCCCCTTGTTGCGCATGAGGTACTCAAGAAGCTGGTATTCGAGGGGCTGGAGGCGCACGGCCTCTCCCGCGCGCGTCACCTTGTGCGTCACAAGGTCCATTTCGAGATCGCCCGCGCGCAGGACGGTCTCGGGATCCGCCGAGGTGCGGCGCAGCACGGTCTGCACGCGCACTATCACCTCGGCTATCGAGAACGGCTTGGAAACATAGTCGTCTCCACCGGCTTCGAGGCCGGCGATGCGGGAATCCACGCTGCTGCGCGCGCTCAGCACTACGACTGGCAGCTTGCTGCCCGAAGAGCGCAGACGGCGTATGAGTTCGAGTCCGTCCATCTTGGGCAGCATTATGTCCACGATCGCGGCGTCGAACGAGCCGTGCTGCGCCTGCAGCAGGCCGTCTTCGCCGTCTGCGGCGCGGGTCGTGCGGAAGCCCGCCTCCCGGAAGCCCCGGGCGACGAACTCCGCGATCTTCGCGTCGTCTTCGACGATGAGCACGTGCATGGCGCGGCGGTCTCCTGCGTCAGAACGCGTTGAGCGCGTCCTGCATTCTCTTGCCGCGGCTTTCCTCGGCGGCTTTGCGCTCGGCTTCGGCCATCTCGCGGCGTTCGTCGTCCGCGATGCGCGTGACGTCCGCGTCCCAGGCCGTGATCACGGCCTCGTAGTCGTCGGACGCCCCTGCGAGGCAGGCAGTCACGCGGCGGCCCGGCGCGACGTCGAAGCGATAGTAGGGATGCGTCCAGCTCAGGCGGCGCGCCCACGTGCGGTAGCGCTTCTCAAGAGCCTCGACGAGATAGTGGCGGCGCCAGTTGCCGTCGCCCGGCTCGATCGCCTTTTTCGCGCAGGCGCACACCATTGCGACCTTGTGCGTCTTGGGCGTGAGGTAGACGAAGTAGTCGTCGAAGCCTGCGAGAGGCTTTGCGGGCTTGAACTTGGCGCGCACAAGCGAGGGTTCGTCTTCGTCGCGCACGATGTCTTTCTTGTCGGCCTTGAACACGTCCCCGAACTTGAGGCCGAGGAACGCATCGGTCGATACGGGATCAGCCTTCGCGCCGGGCGCGGCCACCACGCCTGCCGTCGACATGTCGCCTACAGGGTAGGACTGGAGGCTTTCGCTCGTGCAGGTCGAAACGACGGAGCCGTCCGCGGCGGTCGTGGTGGTCGTTTCGCGGCGGCGTTCAGTCACCATGTTGCCGTTGGTGGTGACCGACGTCTCCACCTGCGTGCGCGTGGCGGGTTCCTTCGCCTTTTCGGCGGCGGCGGGCTGCTTGGCCTTTGCCGCGTCGGACTGCTTCTCGTTTGCAACGAGGCAGGTCCCCGCAAGGGCCACCATTCCGGCGGCCAATCCCAGTGTCAGCATTTTTCTGTTTGTCATTTTTATGTCCTTTCTGTTTTGTCCTGGTTGTTCCAGACGCCAACCAGTGTATCAGTTAGGCATTGCCACAACCTTGCCATGACATTACTTTTTCGTCACGTCCTTTTTGCCCGTGTGCCACGTGACGAGAGACCAGAATATGGAATGCCGCGTGCGCCCGTCGGGCCTGTCGCGCGCTTCCCAGAACGTCCAGAACGGCGCCCAGTTGCGGTCGATTCCTTCCGAGTGGCGTATCGGGATCGGCTCCAGCGCCCTGTGGCGGGAGCGTCCCGCCGCCGTCTCGCGGCTCCAGAACGGCCACAGCCTCGTGTACGAGGAGGTTTCCTTCAGCGTCCCGCCTTCGCCTTTTGCGTAGCGGCGTTCGCACGTCCAGAACGGAAACAGGTTGAAGCGCTCTTCCACGGTGCGGTCGCTTTCGAGCCGCATGCTCTCCACGAGCTGCCACCCGATCCGCCATGTCCGTTCCTCTGGCTTGCGCTCTTTGCCCGAACCGTAAGGATAGCCGTGGACCGATTCCCAGAACGGCCATACGTTCGTGCGGTCGCGGGCGGACGAGCGCAGCACTTCCACCAGCGGCCACGGCACGCGCCAGCGCGTGGCGGAGTCAGTGCGCGCGTAAGAGAAGAAGGGCGGCAGGAACAGGTCTTGCGCTTCGCGTTCGCGGCGTATCTGGCCGTACAGCGGCCAGAACATCCAGGACCATCCAGAACCGGACGTGTCGCGGTCCGCGTCGTATCCGGCCCATGTGGCGATCGGCCAGAGACAGTAGCCGTGATCGCTTTCGCGCCGGCGGGCCGTTCCCCACAGCGGCCATACGCCGATGCCGGAGCGCGGATCGTCGCGCCACGTGACGAGCGGCCACAGCACGCCGCGGCTTCGCACGTTCTTAACGGTATATGTCTGCCACACCGGCCAAAGCGCGAACTGCCAGTCGTCCATGAACATGAAATGCGGATGTTCTCCGTAGAATGGAAACGCTCCCCAGTATCCGTCGCCGGCGCGGTCCCGCCCGCAGAACCATAACGGAAACAGTGTGAAGCTCCACGACGGATCGTCGCCGCGCGCGTCGCCCCATGCGAGAAGGGCGCGGTACCACGATGCGCCGCCGCCGCTGTGGCAAGTGCCCAGAGGCCACAGCACGTCATATGCGGCGACGCCAGTTTCCGGGGAACGCACCTGCGAGTAGAACGGGCGAACCGCCCAGAAGGTGGCGGGGCCGGGATCCGCCCTGCGGTATTCGAAGAGCGGCCCGACGTGCCAATGCGACCGCACCCTCCCGCCTGTGCGCGACGCCCTTGCGTCCACGTCGGACGCCGTTGCCGCCGAGGCCAGCAGGATGGCGGCGGCGGCGCGGCAGAGGCGCGTTGCCGGACTATTTCCCACCCGAAGCCTTCCCGTTGTTGTCCGCAAGTTCTTCCAGCCTTTCGAATTCGTTTCTGTCGGATTCGGCCAGTTCGTCCACGTGTTTGCTCAGCTCTCGCAACGTCGCGCGCGCTTTTGCGAAATCATTTTTCGCGATTTGCACCCGCGCCAGAGTGATCTGCATCCGGCGGTCCGCGCCCTTGGAGAGGTCTATCGCCTTCTGGATGCAGGTTTCCGCCTCGGCTAGATTCTTGTTTTGGTCCAGAAGCGCCGCGCAGAGCGTTTCCCAGCCGACGTACATCTGCGGTGCGGCCTTCGTGGCGGCGCGGGCGTGTACTTCCGCTTCCTGGAAGCGTTTCTGCTTGCGGCACAGTTCCGCTAGGTCGTTCAGTGCGGCGGGAAGGGGCTGGTCGGATTCTACGGCCGCGCGCAGGTACGTTTCCGCTTCGGGGAGGCGTGCCTGGTCCATTCTGATCGATCCCATCACCCAGTTGGCGAACGCATGTCTGGAGTCCATGCGCAGAATCTGCACGGCATGGAGCTCCGCCGCTTTGCGGTCGAGCAGCTTGTAGTCCAGTTCGAGCACCATGGATCCGATGTTCACGTCGGGGCGGCTCGACCAGGCGATTTCAAGCGAAGTACGGGCCTGCTTCAGCAATTCCGGGGAATCGCCTTTACGCAGAAGCACGAACGCTCTTGTCGTCTGGACGAAGAAGTCGCGCGGCGATTCCGCAAGGCCCTCCATCTTTGGAAGCACGGCACCTTCGATTGTCTCTATGATTTTTCGCTTCTGTCCCTTGTCTGTTGTCGCGTCCGCCTGCTGCAGCATGACGCTGGCCAGAAGCCCCCACGTCTGGAGCGAGTGCGGCATGAGGTCGGAGACTTTCTGCAGCGACATGCGCGCCTCTTCGAGCTTGTTGTCCATGATCTGCATGAGCGCGGTGTCCATGCGCTTCGTCGTTTCGTCGCCGGCGGCCTTCATGGCGCGCTCGAGGTACTGCCTCGCCTTGTCGGCCTTTCCTTCCTGAAGCGCGAGCCGCCAGAGGCCGATTAGCGCCTCGTGGTTTTCGGCGTCCTTTTTGAGCACTGCGTCGTACATTTCGCGCGACTTCTGCGACTGTCTGCCCTGCGCGTAGTAGCTTGCCATCATGTTCATCAGCGACTGCGGCGGCGAGTCGCCGGGAGCGAGGTCGATCGCGTATTTTATCTGCTCCAGGGCGTAGCCGGTCTCGCCGGATTTGGCCCAGCTCAGGCCGCTGCGGACGAAGAACTCCGGCGAGCGTACGTAGCCGTAATAGCTCGAAAGCGGCTTGATGTTGTAGCGGCGTGACTCGTCGTTTACGATGTCTTTCATGCTCTGCTCTATTCTCTTCCTATGCGGCTGCGCCTCCTTCTTGCCGACGCGGGCCATTTCGTATTCGTTGAACAGAGCGCATATGTTGTCGCAGTCGATGGTGTTGAGCACGAGTTCGTACAGCTCGAACGCGTCGGCGTCGTGTCCCTGGTCTTGGAGCAGCACGGCGAGGTTGTTTGCAACGAAGCCCACGTGGCGGCGCAGTTCGAGGCGGCGGCGGTCGGTAAGGTCGTCGAGGTCGTATATCGAGCGCGACCCCTGGTTGCGCTCGGCGTGGAGGACGGGCTCCATTTTCTTCCAGAACTCGAGGAAGTCCGCCTTCGCCTTGAGGCCGTCCACTTTCTTCACGTCCGTCGCGCCGTTGAACACAAGGCAGTCAGGCACGGGGCGGCACTTCGCCCAAAACCAGAAGTCCGGCATCCTGAAAACGGACACCTTTTTCGCTACGTCGGGATCGGACGCGAACCATGCTTTCAGAAACTCCACCATGCCGAGTTCCCGGAGAATGAACGACAGCCTCTCCGGCGTTTTGTCTCCTGCCGATATCTTCTTTGCCACTACGAGGTCTGCAAGCTGTTTGCAATACGCTTTGTATTCGGTTTCTTTCCGTTCCTTGATGCAGACTATGTTCAGCTCCTTGTTCCGCGCCGCCGCCGCGATGCGCAGGTGGGCGTCGAGCAGCCCGTCGGTGACGAGCCAGGTGCGTTCGCCCATGCGGTCTATGATTTCGTTTGCGCAGGCGTCCGCGAACGCGCCGCGTTCGCCGTCGCGGGAGAACGCCCCCACGAGTGCGGCGAGCAAAAGCAACGCGGCGAAAATGCCGCCTGCTACGGGCGCGGCCTTGCGGCCGGTCTTGATTGCCGGCAGAAGGCTTGCGTCGTGTTCGGCGGCGTCCTGCGCCGGCAGAGGCGCGCGTGCCGTCAGGTACCAGTACGCCATGAGATAGCCGCAGACCATCGCCACGAGTGCCGTCGTGGCGACGGGAACGACGCCGAACTGGCGCATGAGGCTTTCCGGCGCGAGCGGCGTGGCGGTGGCCAGCACGCAGCAGACGGTCATTGCCAGATGGAATGCGTACTGGCTCCAGTTGCGTTCGTTGTTCAGTCCGCGCGGCGCCGCGAACGCGCAGGCGATGAACGGCAGTACGGCGAGCAGCACGACTATCAGCCCGCCCTGGCGGAAAAGCCAGTCGTGCATTTCCTGCTTGTAGACGTTAGCGATCGCCCACAGCACGTCGCCCGTGCCTTCGAACGCGCCGCCGGCCACGCCCGGATGCCGCAGGAACGCGCCCGTTACGCTGTTGAGCGTCATGGCGAAGCCGCCCGCCAGGGCCACGAGAAACAGCAGCGTCGGTATGTAGAACTTGACACCGTTCTTGACGGCGGTCGCCACGAGCGCGAGAAGACATACGGCGAGCAGCGGTATGAATATCGGACTTTCGAGCAGGCATGCCCCGGCGGCAAAGCCCAGCACGGCCGACAGCACGTGCGTCAAACGCCTGAAGCGCGCGAGCGGGACGTACAGCATGAAAAGCGACAACGCCAGGAACACGTCGAACTGCCGCACGTCAAGGTGCGTCGCGGCGGACCATGCGGCGGTCGAGAACGTGAATGCGAACGCAGCCGTGATTCCCGCCAGCAACGAGGCGCCGCCCGCGAACTTGGAAGTGTCCTCGTGCCCGATCGTCTGGAACACGAAAAAGCCGGTCAGATAGCACAAAAATCCGGCAGACAGGACGCCGAACGCCAATGCGAGGACGTTTACGGCGGTGGCGGAGCCGCCGCCGAACGCGGTGACCACCGCGGCCCAAAGCGGATGTAGCGGAAGCGAGAGCGTGTCAAGCCCCATCCATTGCACGTAAAGGTCGGACGTCGTGCCCGGATGCAGATGCTTCGAAAGGGTGAGGCCGTAGACTAGAAGCGCCACGAGGGACGAGCCGAGCGCCGCCAGCCAAAGCCTCCCGCCGGCGGGTGCTCCGAACTTCTTGCGTTCCTGTCCGTTTCCGGCGGTAAATGTGGCGCCGCCCGTTTTGCCTGAAACTGCCTTGTTCTTTTCCACGTCTTCCTCCTTGGTTTGGAATGGAATGCTATTATACTACAAAATGGCGGTGAGTGACAGGGATTTTACCTGTCGAATCGCATCGTCGGCATCTTCCGCTTGAGCGCCATGCCGTCCTTGGCGCGTCCGCAGGCGATGTACACGTCGGCCAAGCCGAGAACATGGGCGCGCGACCTCCAGCCAGTGATCCGCACGGCTTCTTCGGCGAGTTTCACGGCTCGTTCTGGGTTGTGCGCCTTGTTGTTTTTCAGGCACAGCAGCCTGGCGGCGCGAAGGCAAAGATCCGGATCCTCCGGCTTGCGCTTCATCAGCACGTCGAGCTGGCGGCAGGCTATGTCGGCATGTCCGCTCGCCGCGCAGGCGTTCACGAGCTCGTGCCTGTGTTTGTCGGTGAGCGGATCGAGCTCCACCGCCCTCGCGAACACCTTCGCGGCGAGTTCGGGATGTCCGCCTCTCATCAGGCATATCCCGTAGTTGTGGACGATCGCGGCGTTCTTCGGGCATATGAGCAGCAGTTTCTCGTAGCAGCCCATGGCTCCGCCCACGTTGCCGATGCGTAGCGATTGTCTCCCCTTGAGGTCGATAACGTCGATCAGACCTTGTAGCACCGGGTCGCGCGGATTGATCTCCGCCGCCTTTGACCACCGGTCCACTGCGTTTGTGGAGATGCCGTTGCCGATGTCGTCGAACCCGACGAGAAACTCCCGCCTTGCGAACTGTGCCGCCTTGATCGCGTTCGTGGTGCGGTCGTACACGACCGGCTCTGCGATCCCGCGCATGAACCAGGGCGTTGGCGGAATGTAATATGGAACGAGCGCGGCGGCGCGCACGGCGGCGACGCCGCCGGAGGACGGCGTTTCCAGCGACTCCTTCGCCTCCGCCCACGTCATTTCCTTCCTTTTTTCCGAAGAAATGTTCGACAGTCCGGGTTCGACCTCCGTGTCGCGCCCGACGTAGCAGGACATAACCTCCGCCGGCGTGTATATCCCGGCGGCGGCGAACGCCTCCGATGCTTTCTCGCCCTCGAAAAGGGCGAATACCTCGTCCGCAAGCACGTTGCCGTTCGCCGTCACCACGTAGTCCGTCGGGCCGATGCACCAGAGCATGTAGCTTCCGAACACGGATTTGAATTCTTCCAGAATGCCTTTGAGACGTCCGCGCGACAGCTGCCTCGCGTCGACGTGCAGAGCGGCGACGCCTCCGGCGGAGAGCCGCTTTTTGAGGAGCGCCAGCACGTTCGCGCCCGGAAAGTCCGTCCCTTTTATCCAGTCTGGCTGCGACGCGACGAGGATCGCGTCCGCCGGACGGTCGTCGTCCGCGTTGTCGATCAACTCGATGCCCGCCGTCTCGAACGGCTTTCGGTAGAATGCGGATTCGTCGCCGGCCACGTAGGCGGATTTCGCCGTCGGCATGAGGAACATGGCAATGCAGGCCGGGTATCGGCGTATGTGGCGGAAGCGGTATCCCGTGTCGATGGGGCGCCCGTCGAGCGTCGTGACGCCGCCTTCGGGGAAGTCGGCGTCGTCACGGTGCGCGAATCCTTTTTCGTCTTGCCCGCCGTTGTCGCGTCTGCCGGAGCAAAACATGACTGCTGCGCCAATCGCCGCAATCGCGGCGGCGGCAAGCGCCATGCGAAGCGCATACTTCGCCCGTCCGTTCATCCGATTGCCTCCAGCAGCTCGTCCGCGCATCTTCCGACCACGCCGCATCGGCGCGCCACGGCCGCTTTGGCACGTTCGCCGTAGGCTGTGCGGCGTGCCGGGTCGTCGAAGAACCGCAGCAGTTCGGCCTCGACGCGCACGGCGCGTTCTTCCGGCGATGGGGCGTCGGACGTCTGCACGAGCGCATCCGCCGCGAGAAGATCGCTCATGACCGGACGGAAGTTTTCCGTGTATGGCCCGACGACCGTCGCGACGCCGCAGAGGCATGGCTCGATCATGTTCTGCGAGCCGTGCTCGCAAAGGCTCTTGCCGACGAACGCGACGGAGGATATTCCGAAAAGACCCATCAGTTCGCCAGTCGTGTCGGCGAGGAAGACGGCGCCGGGCGCGGGGGCGTCTCCGCGCGACCGGCGCACGCACCCGAAGCCGGCGGCGCGGATGTTGGCCTCGACGGCGTCCGACTTCTCGAAGTGCCGCGGCGCGATGACAAGCTTCACGTCGGGATGGCGTTCAAGGACCTTCTTGTACGTTTGCAGCATCAACACGTCCTCGCCCGGCCAGGTGCTGCCGCCGAGAAGGATTTCGCCATCTCCGATCCAGTTGCGGAGTTCCTGTTCCTTCGTTTCGTTGCGGTGCGCCACGTCGAACTTGAAACTGCCCGTGACGGCGACGGAGGACGGATTCGTTCCGGCGTCCGCAAGGCGCTTCGCGTCAAGGTCGCTCTGCGCGTATATTTTCGCGAAACAGCGGAACACCTCCCCGAAAAACCAGCGCAACGCCTTGTATCGAGGCGCACTGCGGTCGGAGATGCGCGCGTTCACTAGGTAGACCGGCACGCCGCGCTTCTTGAGAGCGCGAATGAAGTTTGGCCATATTTCCGTTTCGGTGAGGATCACGGCGCACGGCCTCGCCGCGTCGAGCGCGCGCCGGACGCAGCTTCCGAAGTCGAGCGGGTTGTATATCAAAACGTCGCCCGGCGAAATCTCGCGCTCGGCGGTTTTCCATCCGGTCGATGACGTGGTGGAGAACACGAACCGGACGGACGGATTCTTCGCGCGCATCGCCCGCATGAGTTGCCCCGCGACCTGCACCTCGCCGACGCTGACGGCGTGGACCCATATTCGATTCCCGTTGCGCAGCGCGGCGGCGATTTCCGCGGGGTAGCGGCCGAAGCGATCCGCGAAACGGGCGCGATATCCGCCGCGCCGCTTCATGCGAAGCAGGAACGACGGCAACATCGCCGCGTATGCGACGGCGAACAGAGCGTTATACAATAACCATTTCATCGATTTTGGGTGTCTGAAAGACCAGACGCGGCTAGTATGCCAAATCCTCGCGCTTGACGCAAGTAAAAACGCCGTCCTGGATGGACTGCAATGTGGTTTCAGACGCGCCTTCTGATTGCTTCGACGAGTGCGGAAGCGGCAGAGGAAAGCGGCGCATTCTTGCGCCAGGCAAGATAGACGTCGCTCACGAGAGCGGGCGCGAACGGACGGAATACGACGCGGTCGGCAAACTCCTGCGGTATCATGCCGTCGATGCAGACCGCCGCGCCGATGCCCGCTTCGACGAAAACGGCGGCGTTGTAGATCAAGTTGTAGTTGGCGGCTACGTTCAGCCTTCCGAACGGACAGCCGAGCCATCCGGCGAGAAACTCCTTGACCATCGCTTGACGCGAACAGACGAGCGTGATTTTCTGCGCGTCCTTTGGCGATATGCGGTTCTTTGCCGCAAGCGGCGAATCTTTTCTGACGGCAAGCCCCCAACGGTGCGTGTATGGCAGCGTCAGGTAGTCGAAACCTTCGTATCGTCCGGGGCCGACAAGCACGCCGAGATCGAACGTTCCTTCGCGAAGGTGGGCGAGGATGTCTTCGCCGTTGCCAGACGTGACCGAGAAATGCAGTCTGGGATTGTCGCGGCGAAGTTCGTTTGCCGCACGGGCGACGAAGCGGAACGCCGGTGTCTCGCCGGCGCCGATGGATATCGTTCCGGCAAGTTCGCCGTTGTCGTTGGACTTGATTTCCGACTCGATGCGCTCGGCGAGATCGACGAGGTCGTCCGCGCGCCGCTTGAGGGCGACGCCTTTTTCCGTCAGCGCGATTCCGCGCGCCCCGCGTTCGAACAGTTTCTGCCCGAGTTCGTTTTCAAGCGCGGCGAGCTGCGTCGAAAGCGCCGGCTGCGAGACGTGGAGCCGAGTGGCGGCCCGAGTGATGTTTCCATCTTCCGCCACGGCGAGAAAGTACCTGAGTATCCGCAAGTCCATGCCGGACAGTATATCATGTTCGGGCATAAGTGTAAATTATGGTTAGCCTATCAGCGGTTGTGAATTTTCATGAACAATGCTCAATGTTCTGGTATAATATCGACGTTTCGGATATGAGCATGTTTGGCAAGATGTGCGCGAAGCGGGATGAAATCCACGCCATCGCGAGGAAGCGCAAGGCCGAAAGGCTTTGGACTTTCGGTTCGTGCGCCCGTGGGGAGGAGCTCTCCGAGTCATAGACGATAGGGAACATTATCTTAATCTTAAATGGAGTGGAAAATGAAATATCTTAAATGGAGTGGAAAATGAAATCTGCTATGCAGAGACGATCTGTTCTTCTTGCGAGCATCGGCACTTCGCCGGGCGTGCTGACGAACACCGTATGGGCGCTCGCGCATCAGCCTGCGCCCGTCATTCCCGACGAGGTTGTGGTCGTGATGACGAAGAACGGCAAAGAGCTGTTACGCCGCGCGCTTTTCGAGGAAGGCGTGTGGGAGGGCATGCTTTCCGACCTTCGGCGCGAAAAGATCGACATCGACGGGAAGCTCGTTTTCGGCGAAACGTCGATCCGCTTGAT
>JAFPNP010000319.1 GCA_017411125.1 Kiritimatiellia bacterium | reverse complement strand
GGAACGGGCTAACCGCCACAGCCCGGCGTGGATGGCCATCCGCGCCGGGCATTCTTTTCGACAGGGTCTGCGCCTTGTCTATCTCGGCACCTGCCGAGCAGGAACGCCAAGAAGTATATCAAAAGCGATTAGACAGGGGGGTATAATAGTGTTCTCAAGGCGGATTGCCGCCGAAAATATCAATAAGTTCAACAGCAAGGAAAGTGAAATGACAGCAAAAGAGAAACTTGGCGTCTGCATGTCGATGCCGTTGAATGCAGGTATCCGCAGGTTTGTCTTGACCGGCGCCATCGCCGTCGTATCAATGGCGTGGGCGATGCCGACGAAAGAGGAAATCAAGCGCGTGCAGCCGCTTGTGAATGAACTGATGTCTGAACACGTGGATGCCTACAAAGCAAACAAGAAAACGGCGAAAGAGGTTGGCGACGCGGCTTTGGGGCTTGTCAAAGTTGCCGAAGGAGAGGCTGCGAAATGCATCCTCCTTAAAGGCGCGATATACTACTATTCGCGCGCAAGGGATTTCGAAAGGGTGGCCGACGTGCTGGACGAGGTTTCCACGCAGATAAAGGATGTTCCGGCGTCGGAAATGGAATCGCTGGCGGCCATGGCGCTTGCAAACGCAAAGGACGGCGAGGCCCGTCGCCTGCGAAATATGCAACAGGCTGCGTCCGACCGGGTGGCGGCGGAAAAGGAAATCGCGTCCTTCAAATCGGAACTGCGCAGAAACGGGTACAGCGAAACTACATTGCGCGGCCTTGCCGACGCATACGTCAGGGCCGGAAACTGGCCGAAGGCCCTCAAGGTTTTCGCGAAACTCGACGTCAAGGCAGCAGTGTTCGAACTCGGACAGAAAAAGGATCCCGGCGGTTGCGACGCGCTGAAAGCCGCAGACTACTGGTGGGATTACAAGACGAAGAACGACACCCCGTATCGCATCCATGCGGCGGCGCTTTACCGCAAGGCGCTATACGAAGGTCTTGCCGAAGGCTTGAAGGAAGTGTTGGTCAAAAAGCGCCTTGCGGAAGTGGAGGCGCTCGTTTCTCCGAAAGCGGCAGCCGAATCGAAACAGGCGTCCGTACGGCCAGCCGCACTATCCGCCGCACGGGGTGACCGCAACCCGCTGTATTGCGTAATCGACCTTTCCGCCGGACCGAACGCCCGCAAGTATCCCATATCGTATCTTTCCGCCGAACCCAAAGGCGGTTGGACCGACAAATACAAGACGACGAACCTCGTTCTCCGCCGCATCGAGCCGGGGTCGTTTATCATGGGCTGGAAGCAGAAAGTCGAGGCGAATCGCGTTACTTTCAAACGGCCTTTCTATATCGGCGTGTTCGAAGTGACGCAAAAACAATACGCGTTGGTGACAGGCCAGAAGCCGTCCAAATATCCCGGCGAAATGCGTCCTTTGGATACAATCTCATGGGAGAAACTGCGCGGTCCGGCGTCTGTACACAATTGGCCGGAAGTGAATACCGTCGCGTCTGACTCTTTTATCGGACGAATCCGTGCAAGAACAGGACTAGACGGCTTTGATCTTCCCACCCAGGCGCAGTGGGAATATGCCTGCAGGGCCGGAACCACGACCGATCGTTACGATGGCTCCAAATATACAAGAGATAAAATGTGGCGTGATTCCATCGATCACTGTTACCGGCTTGGAAGATGCGCCGTGAACCAAAAGCTGAAAGGCTATAAAGAACCCAACTGGGTAAAGCACAATCCAGACGGTAAAGGCGGATTCTATGAAGCTTCTACAATCGTTGGAATGTATCCGCCCAATCCATGGGGCCTTTACGACATGTACGGGAATGTCATGGAAATGTGCTTGTCGCAAAAATACGATTCTTGGGGGAAAGACGGGGAGCGACCTACCGGAAAAATCGTCCAGGAGGGCAGGGCGCTGTGTGGCGAACCTTGGGACGAACCTATGATTGGATCGGCTAGAAGTTTTTTTGTATCTCCCAGCCGTGATTGTGCCGCCGATGTCGGCTTCCGCCTTGCCCTCTGGCCGGATTGACGAAGGCGCTGAAAACAATTTGGACAACTTTCATTTGCCGTGCCACGAGCATTTGCAGAGTGCGCACGAGCCGCACGTCTGCCCAAGATTCGCGAAATTCGCGCTTGCCTGAGGGTGCGGAGTTTGGTATGCTTTAATGCAACAGAAAGGACTATCGAATGCAGACACCTGAAGAATTCCTTGAATCCAACGGTCTTGCGACGCGAACGCTCGACCGCGCGGGCCTTGTCGCGGCCTTCCAGAAGGAGATGGAGGCCGGTCTCGCCGGGAAGCCATCCTCGCTGAAAATGATTCCCACCTTCACTTCACCGTATGGCGAGATCGAGAAGGATACGCCCGTGACGGTTCTTGACGCCGGCGGCACGAATTTCCGCGCTGGCACGGTCACGATTCCGTCGGACGGCGGCGAGATAAAGATTGAGCACGTCGAGAAGGGAGAGATGCCGGGCGCGAAAAGCCCCGTCTCGCAGGAAGATTTCTACGCGGTGCTGACCGGCCACGTGAAGCGCTGCGAGCCGTTCACGAAGGGAAGCGCCGTCGGTTTCTGCTTCTCGTATCCCGCCGAAGCGAGCGCGTCCGGCGACGCGAAGCTTCTGCACTGGACGAAGCAGATACAGGCTCCGGAGATCGTGGGGCAGTGGGTCGGCGCGGAAATGTCGAAGCGCCTCGCCCCTGCGCCGTCCAAGATCACGGTGGTGAACGACACTGTCGCTACGCTTCTCGCCGGCAAGGCGATAGAGAAGGACGTGCGCTATTCCGCGTACCTCGGCTTCATTCTCGGCACCGGCACGAACGTGGCCTACATCGAGAAGAACGAGAACATCACGAAACTCAAGGACGCACCCGCCGGCGCGATGGCGATCAACACCGAGTCCGGCGGCTTCAACAAGATCGAGCAGTCGAAGTTCGACGAAGCGATGGACAAGAAGACGTCAGACTGCGGCAACCAGCGATTCGAGAAGATGATCTCCGGCGCGTACCTCGGCCGCATCGGGCTGGAGGTGTTCAAGGCGGCCGCGCGCGAGGGCTTCTTCAGCGACGACGCGAAACTCGCGGTGCTCCAGCTCGGCGCGCTCGAGAGCTACGACCTCGACAACTTCTGCGCGATGTACGACAACGGCAAGCCCAACCCGCTGCTCAAGGTGTTCACCGCTCCGGCGGACGCAGCGATGGCGCGGCGCCTCGCGACGCCCGTGTTCGAGCGCGCGGCGATCCTCACCGCCATACACCTCGCCGCGTTCATCATCAAGACCGGCGGCGGCACCGACCGCTACGCGCCCGTGAGCGTGTGCATCGACGGCTCCACCTACTACAAGACGCGCGTCGTGAGCTTCCCCGAGATCGTCAAGAAGGAGCTCGACGCCATGCTCGGCCCGCGCAACATTTTCTACTCCCTCACCGTGTGCCCCGACAACGCGCCGATGGTCGGCGCGGGCGTCGCGGCGCTGCTGCGGTAGGGATGGAAACACCAGAAACACTTCTCGAAAAACCGACAAGGAGAAATAATGCAGAACCAGGAAGTCTACGACAAGGTCATGGCCGAGTTCTCGGCCCGGTTCGGAGGCGCGCCCGAAAAGACGGCCTACGCCCCCGGACGCATCGAGGTGCTCGGCAACCACACCGACTACAACGAGGGCTACGTGTTCTCGGCGGCGATCGACAAGGGCACGTTCTTCGCGGCCTCGAAAGCGGAGGACGACACGGTGACGCTCGTCGCCCTCGACATCAACGGCGGCGAGACGTACACGTGCAAACTCGCCGACGTGAAGAAGGTCGAGACCGGCTCCACTTGGGCCAACTACCCGCTCGGCACGTTCAACTGGCTCTTCGACGGCGAGCCCGCGAAGGCCGGCAAGGGATTCAAGGCCGTGTTCGGCGGCAACATCCCGCTCGGCGCGGGTCTCAGCTCTTCGGCGGCCCTCGAGATGGCCACCGTGCTCGCGCTCGCGGCTCTCTACGGCATCGAGAAGGACAAGACCACGCTCGCCAAGATCGGGCAGAAGGCAGAGCACACGTTCGCCGGATGCCCGTGCGGCCTCCTCGACCAGGCCTCGTCGCTCTACGGCAAGGAAGGCTCCCTTGTGAAGAGCGATTTCCGCTACTGCCAGTTCGAGAACGTGGACCTCGGTCCGTCCGTCGCGTTCATGATGGTGAAGTCCAACGCGAAGCACGCGCTCGTGGACGGCGCGTACGCTAGCCGCCGCCAGGCGTGCGAAGACGCCGCCAAATACTTCGCCGACGTTCTCAAGCATCCCGTCACTCACCTGCGCGACGTTTCTTGCGCGGAGTGGATCCTTTATCGCGGTGGACTTCCCGAGACCACGGCGAAGCGCGCCATCCACCCGATCGGAGAAGACGAGCGCGTGCTCCAAGGCGCGGCCCTCCTCGAAAAGGGCGACCTCGCCGGATTCGGTTCGCTGATGTTCGATTCGCACGAGTCGAGCCGCAACTGGTTCGAGAACTCCTGCGAAGAGCTGGACACGATCGTGGACGCCGCGAAGGCCATCCCCGAAGTGCTCGGCGCGCGCCTTTCGGGCGGCGGGTTCGGCGGCAGCTGCTGTCTGCTCGTCAGGCCGGAGGCTGCGGACAAGATCGCCGCGCAGATCACGCAGGCGTACAAGACCGCCTACGGCGACGAGCCGACGTGCGCGGTGATCAAGCCGAGCGCGGGCGCGCATCTGGTGTGAGCGCAAATCGCAAAGCATAAACATAAAACAAAAGGATAAAAGAAATGGCTTCTGAACAGAAAAACGGGAACCTCGTGGCGATCGTAACCATGATGTTCATCTACGGCATGATCTCGTTCGTGACGAACCTGGCCGCGCCGATGGGCAAAGTATGGCTCTTGCAGAAGGGCATCGACGGCTCCAACATGCTCGGTATGATGGGCAACATGATGAACTTCCTCGCCTATCTCTTCATGGGCATTCCGGCGGGCAAGATGCTCACCAAGTGCGGCTACAAGAAGACGGCGATGATCGGCATCGCGACGGGATTCGTCGGCGTGGCCATCCAGTTCGTTTCGGGCAAGGTGCCGTTCGCGGCCGACGGCAACGCGCTGATTCCGTTCTGCGTGTACCTGCTTGGCGCGTTCGTGTGCGGCTTCTCGGTGTGCATGCTGAACATGGTCGTGAACCCGATGCTCAACCTCCTCGGCGGCGGCGGCAACAAGGGCAACCAGCTGAACATGATCGGCACGACCCTCAACTCGCTCGCCGGCACCACGACGCCGATTCTCGTCGGCGCTCTTATCGGGCAGATCACGAAGGACACGAAGGTGGCGGACGTCAATCTCGTCCTCTACATCGCGATGGCGGTGTTCGCCGGCGCGTTCGCCATACTGTCGTTCATCCCGATCAAGAACCCGGAGCAGGGCAGCACGACGGAAGACATCCCGGTGTTCGCGCCGCTCAAGTACCGCCACTGCCTGCTGGGCGTGATCGGCATCTTCATGTACGTCGGCATCGAGATCGGCATCCCTGCCACGATGGACCTCTGGCTCTCGTCCGCCAACGGCCCGCTCGTCAAGGCCGGCGTCGCGAACGCCGCCGGAATCGCCGGCATGGCGGCCGGAACGTACTGGTTCCTGATGCTCGTGGGGCGCACGATCGGCGCGTTCATCGGCGGCAAGATATCCTCGCGCACGCTGATGACGTTCACGACCGCCACGGCGATCGTCCTCATCCTCGTCGGCACGCAGACGACCGACGTGCAGTCCAAGATGATCGTGTTCACGGGCAAGGGCTTCGAGACGGTGACCGTTCCGCTGACCGCGCTCTTGTTCGCGCTGTGCGGCCTGATGACCTCCATCATGTGGCCCTCGACTTTCAACCTCGCCACCGAGAAGCTCGGCAAGTACACGGCTGCGGCGTCCGGCCTCTTCATGGTGATGGTGGTCGGCGGCGGCGTGCTTCCGCTCGTGCAGAACTACATTGCCGACAAGGTCGGGTTCATGGTGGCCTATCTCGTGCCCGGTCTGGCGCTTGCGTACCTATTCGTCTACTCCGCCTTCCTCTCCAAGCCCAAGGCCGGAATCGAGGCGGAGACCGGCGCTTGATGGCGTCTCGCAAATTCAAAACGGGCCTCGCCCGCGTTTGAACGGAATATGCGGCGGTCGTTCGACCGCCGCATTCCAAATGATTCCAAGGAGGCTACAAGTGAAAGACCAGAAAGAAGTCGAAGAATACCTGGCGACCATACGCAAGACGATAACCCAGAGCGAGAACCTCATCTCGGAGGCGGAACTCCGGATAGCGGAAACCGACCGCTTCCTGGCGGCCCAGGGCCTTACGCGCGAACAGGTGCTCAACCTCAAGCTTTCTGGCGAGCAGCGCCGCCTCGTGGACGAAGAATTGAAGCGTCGCGGCCTTCCGGGGCTCGACGAGAACGAAGCCACCGGCGACTCTTCGCCCGTCTATTCCGATGCTCCGAGCTGGGGCGCGCCGGACACGCAGGGCGACCTTGACAATCGCCGCCGCAAGTTCGGTACGATGATGCAGCAGTTTCGAATGTGACTTAGTTTTTTTGACGGAGAAAACGCCAGATTGGTAGCGGGGGCTGGATTTGAACCAACGACCTTCAGGTTATGAGCCTGACGAGCTACCAGGCTGCTCCACCCCGCAATCTGGCTTTTCCGAAATGGCGGGCCTGACAGGAGTCGAACCTACAACCCTCAGATTCGTAGTCTGATGCTCTATCCAGTTGAGCTACAGGCCCTAAACGGAAAACGGACAATAGTATACCACTTTCCTTTGTGCCGTGCAAGGGGTAAAATTCATTATTTTTTTTGATGCGAACAACGTAGCGGCGCAATGGCAATTTTGCATTCCGAAAGGCGCAAGGGGTATGATATAATAGATGCCCCCATGTCAAGGAAAAGAAAATCAAGGTTTGCGTGCCTTTGCGAATACGCCGCGTTGCGTTGCGCGTGTGCGGTCGTGAACGCCGTGCCGTACCGCATTGCATGCGCGATTGCGCGCGGTCTAGCCCGCCTCGCGTTCGCGTGCGGTTTCCAGCGAAGGCGTACGCTGGAGAGAATAAAGTCCGTGTTCCCCGAAAAGGACGGCGCCGAGTGCCGCCGGATCGCCGTTGCGTCGCTTGCCAACGTGATGCAGAGCGCGGTGGAGATGATACGCGCCCATCGTTTGGACAAAAAGTGGATTGATGAGCACGTGAAGGATGTGAAGGTGTACGCCGATCGCCTCCGTTCGATTGTCGACGAGGGGCGTGGCGCGGTGATATTCGTCCCGCACTGCGGCAACTGGTACATGGCTGCCTGGGCGATGGCTCGCTACGGAATCCCGCTTTCGGCAATAGCCGCGCACCAGCGCAATCCATACGTGGACGCTTGGCTGCAGAGGCAGTACGGGGCGGATGTCGAAGTGCTCACGCGCGGTTCTGCTTCCGTCTTGCAGGACATACGCTCCCGAATATCCTCTGGGCGCGCTTTTGCCATACTTCCCGATCTTCGCGTCGCCTTCCCCGATACGGAAGTGCCTTTTCTCAATGGGACCGCCAATGTTTCGCACGGCGGCGCCATGCTTGCCGTCTCTGCGGGGGCTCCGGTCGTCGTGGCCATAATGCGGCGCGAGGGCGGGCTTCATACGTTCGACCATCTCGCTACATTGCGTCCGTCTCCGGAAGCCGGCGACCGCAAGGAGGAAGCCCGTCGGATAATGCGCGAGGCGATGGCGCTTATCGACGAAGGCGTGCGCAAGACGCCGGAACAGTGGTTCTGGTATAACAGCCGCTGGATACTCCAGCCGCCACGCAGGCGAAGAAAAACGAGAAAGGCAGACAAACGAACATGAAAGCCGTCCATATTGCCGCAGTGGCCGTGCCGGCGTTGCTGGCCGGTGTCTTGATAGGATATGTTGCGCATCCAGGCGCGAAAGCGCGGAATGTCGCAGCCGCGCCGGACGCCGTGCGCGGGAACGCGCGTACGCACGTCGCGGCCGGGCATTCCGAAGCCGACCTCAACCGGCTGCGCGAACGCATACGCAGGCTTGAGCGGCAGCTTGCCGAGGCGGCGGATTCTGCCGCGAGCGCCGATGTTGCTGCAACCGACGCGACAGCGTCGTCCAACCGTATCGAACGCGAGGACGTGCCGTTCCGGCACGGCCCGCCTTCGGCGGCGCAGATGCGCGAGAGGATGGAACGCATCCGCAGGGACGATCCGCAGCGCTACGCTCAGATGACCAACGGCATGGCTAGGTGGCGGGCGCATAGACGGGCGCGGCTTCAAACCCAGTTCGACCTGCTGGCGAACGCCGATACCGCGCATATGACGCGGGAGCAGAAAGCGACGCACGACAAATACCAGGACCTTCTTGCCCGGCAGGAGGAGCTGCGCGAACTCATGAATCCCGACAGGGAAAACGTCACCGACGAGCAGCGCGACGCCGCATTCAAGGAAATGCGCGAACTCTCACATCGAATACGGCAGCTCCAGAGAGCGGAACGTGACACGCTTCTCATCCAGACCGCCAACGCTCTCGGATTGACCGGCGACGATGCAGCCGAAGTAGTAAGCGCCATAAAGGCGGTGTACGAGGCTACTGGCAATGATGACCGTGGCGGTCGTCCGCACGGTCCGCCTCCTGGCGGCCGGTGAGCGCGAGCAGCTCCCTAGCGTGCTGCGCCACGACGCTAGTGAGCGACGCGCCGCCGAGCATCCGGGCGATTTCCGCCACGCGGTCGTCGCCTTCCAGAAGACGGATTGAAGTGCGGGTGCGCCCGCCCGCCACCGTTTTTTCTACAGCCAGATGCCTTTCGCCCCATACTGCGCTTTGCGGCAGGTGGGTTATCGCTATCACCTGGTGGTGGCGGCCAACGGCGCTCAATTTCTCGCCAACGGCGCGTCCCACCTCTCCGCCGATGTTGGAATCGATTTCGTCGAAGACGAGGACGGGGATGAAGTCGTGCTCCGCGCCGACCGCCTTCACCGCCAGCATGACGCGGGCTATTTCGCCGGTGGAAGCTATGTCGTGCAGCGGGCGCGAGGGTTCGCCAGGATTCGGCTCGAAAAGGAATTCCACCGCGTCGCAGCCGTTCGCGTCCGGCGTCCGTTCCGAAATGCGCACGCCAAAGCCGGCTTTGAGGAAACCGAGTCCGTGCAGTTCCTTCGTGACGGCTTTTGCGAAGCGTTCAGCCGCCTTGCGGCGTGCGGCGCCGAGCACGGCGCCTTCTTTTGCGACTTCGGCCTCGCTTGCCGCGACGGCGGATTCAAGTTCGCGTATCCGTTCGTCGCGCCCCTCTAGTTCGGCAAGGCGTGCGGCGCGTTTTTCCCGCAGGGCGACGAGGGCGGCGACGTCGGGGCAGCCGTATTTGCGCTTGAGGCGGTTGACGAGCGAAAGTCTGTCGTCAAGAGCCTGGAGCGCGTCGGGATCCGCGTCGATGCGGCTTGCCGAGTCTTCGACGCTGCGCGAAAGTTCCTGCACTCGCACAGCGATGGATTCAAGTTCCTCGCGCCATTCGTCCGCCGGAGCGTGGTATTTCGCCATTTCGGCGAGACGCGCTCCGGCCGCCGCAAGCGCGTTCGCTGCGGAGGCGCCGTCGTCGCCGGAAAGGGCGAGCGCGACTGCGTTGGCGCATTCTACAATTTCGGTCGCGTGCGCCGCCGCGGCGTGCCTGGCCGGAAGCTCCGTGTCGTCCTCTTCGCAAAGCTGCGCGGCGTCCAGTTCGTCCACGGCATAACGCAGCCGTTCGCATTCCTCGGCGAAGTCTCCCGCGTCGCCGCGCAGGGTGGAAAGTTCGTCGCGCGCGGCGCAAAGACGCTGCCATGCGGCTGAATAGGTGGACGTGTCGATTTTTCCGTATGCGTCGAGAAGCCGTCGCTGGAAGGATTCTTCCAAAAGCGACTGGTGGTCGTTCGGGCCGTGGACGTCCACCAGCACGCGTCCGAGCGCACGGAGCGTCTGGACGGTGGATGCGGCGTCGTTCACGTACACGCGCCCGCCGCCAGATGCGGACACCGTGCGCCTCGTGACGAGCAGCCCGTCCTCGCATTGCGGCAGACCGGCGTTTTCCAGTATCCGTTCCACCTCTGCGCGGGCGCGTGTTTCCGAAAGCGCGAACTCCGCTTCTATGCGTGCTTCCTTGGCGCCGTCGCGGACGGCCGAGGCGTCCGAACGTGCCCCCAGCACGAGTTCGAGTGCGCCCATGAGCACGCTTTTGCCTGCGCCGGTCTCGCCGGTAATGATGTTCAAGCCAGCGCCGAATTCGGCGTCGGCCGATTCGACGATGGCAAGATTGCGGACTGAAAGGCGTGTAAGCATGCAACGCGCCGGATTATATCAAAAAGTGGGAGAAACGTCAAATTCCTTTGGTTGCCATGCCAAACTGCGGATCCCATTGCATCGCCGACGCGCACTTGCGGAACGACAGGTTTCTATGGTATAATGCGCTCATGGATTTTCGTCTCTATACCTTTGTGGTTTTGGCGGCCATCGCGTCTGCGTGCGGTACGGCTGCCGGGCAGGCGT
>JAFPNP010000318.1 GCA_017411125.1 Kiritimatiellia bacterium | reverse complement strand
GCTCAACGACGACTACGTGAAGTTCATCCGCCTCGCCCAATACTACGTGGAGAAAAACCCCGACGGACGCGGGATCGTCGCCTACATCAATCCGCACGGCTTCCTCGACAACCCCACGTTCCGCGGAATGCGCTGGAACCTGCTCAAGACCTTCGACGAGATTTACGTCCTCAATCTGCACGGCAACGCGAAGAAGCACGAGGTCTGCCCCGACGGCTCGAAGGACGAGAACGTGTTTTCCATCATGCAGGGCGTGAGCATCAACATTTTCGTGCGCACCGGCCGCAAACCGCCCGACGCGCCCGGCAAGGTGTTCTACGCCAATCTCTGGGGCAGGCGCAAGGACAAGTACGCCTTTCTCGAATCCACGGATTTTTCCGCAGTCGACTACAAGGAGCTCGTCCCGTCCGCCCCGATGTATTTCTTCGTGCCGAAAGACACGCGGGGCGAGGAGGAATACAACAAGGGCTTCCGCATCGACGAGTTGATGCCGGTGAATTCGTCTGGCGTTGTGTCGGCAAACGACGAGTTGAACTTTTCGTTTACGGAAGAGGAGCAAAGAGAGAAAATCGCCGACTTGCTTTCGATGAGCGAGCATGATTGGCGAATTAAATATCATCGAGCAAAAGACTCTCGCGACTGGGCGTATGCGTCTGCCGTTTCAGATGCAAAGCGAAAAAAGATGTATTGCAAGGCTGCTTATCGTGTATTCGATAATCGGTTTACGTTCTATACTGGCACGTCGAAGGGGCTTTACACAAATCCTCGCGAAAACGTGATGCGGCATTTTGTCAGCAATGACAACATTGGACTTGTTTGCTTGAAGGGATTTCCTAAAGACAATCCGCCGTGTTTTGTGACAGATGCGATAATGGAGCATCGTTACTGGTCTTGCTCTGGAATGCAAGGCACTGATTACGTCTTTCCTCTCTGGCTTTACGAAGAGAACATGGGGAAGGTGGAGCGTCGGGCGAACCTGAATCCGGAGATTGTCGGGAAGATAGAGGCCGTGATCGAGCGCGACGCCGCGCTTGCCTACTATCGTCGTTTCGAGCTGGGCCGGACGTGGTACGATGTCGTGCCCGTGAAGGAGATTTCATCGCTTGAGCCGATTCCCGTCACACCCGACCCGACGGCCGACCGCCGGAAGGTCAAGGACATCTTCCGCGCGATGCCGCCCGTGCGCAACCTCCACGATGGCAGGGTAGTGACGTTTCCGGTTGACGTGGCGCGCAAATTGTTCATTGGACGAGGGCCGAACGGCCTTTGGGTCGCTCACGCGTTTGGCAAGATATATGAGCGATGCAAACTAGCATGGAGCGAGTGGGCGGCAGCAATCCCTGATCATAAGGCGCATCGCAACATTGCCGCATATCACCATTATGTAGGAAAAATATCATATGGTGGTGAAGCGTGCTATATTCGTTTTACGGTAAGGGAGGCGAATGGCGGGGGCAAAAATCGCAGCGAAGCGCATGATGCGGTTGTGAGCAAAGTGATTGTATATAACGCAAACGGCGCGGAGCTGTCCACACCTGCTCCCACGCAGGGGGAGGACTCCGCGCCCTTTGACACGAATATAGTATCAAACGTTCAATATGCCGTCAAGGGGGGAGATCAGGAAAATCGCAAAAAGCCGGACGGGGCGTTCGTCGATTGGAAGATGGCGTTGTTCCTGTCGTATGCGGCGGACGCGCAGGAGCGCGTCCCTCCCCTGCAGATATTCGACTATGTCTACGCTGTTCTCCATGCGCCGGAATACCGCGAGAAATACCGCGAGTTCCTGAAGACCGATTTTCCTCGCATCCCGTATCCGGCCTCCGCCGCGCAGTTCGCGGCCTTTGCGAAAATCGGTGCGGAGCTTCGCGAGACGCATCTGCTCAAGTTCACGCCGTCGAAGGAGGAGCGCGCGACGTTTGCCACGTTCCCGGTGCCGGGCGGCAACGAGGTGGACCGCCTGGAATACGTGTCCGGGCGCTTGTGGATAAACGCGGCGCAATATTTCGACAATGTTCCGCAGGAGGCGTGGGACATGGCGATCGGCGGCTACCAGCCGGCGCAAAAGTGGCTGAAGGACCGCAAGGGGCGCACTCTCTCCATTGACGACTGCTTGCATTACCGCCAAATCGTCTTCGCGCTTTTGCGTACCCGACGCTTGACGGCGGAACTCTCTTCGGCATTCCGTCAGCATTGCGCAGACGGCAATCGACAGCAGAAAGGCAAATAGGAAAATGGCTATGGTTCAAAAATTCATGACGGTGGTTTTTGCGGCGAGCGTGCTTTCGCCGTCTTTGGCGGAGGCGCGGGAGTATTTCGTTTCGCCCGGCGGCGACGACGCGGCGGACGGTTCGGTGGCAAGTCCGTGGCGTACTATCCAGCGCGCGGCGGACGCGGCGAAGGCCGGCGATACGGTGACGATTCGCGGCGGGACGTACCGCGAATGGGTGAAGCCCGTAAACGCGGGGCGCGAGAATGCGCCGATAGTCTATCAGGCGGCGAAGGGCGAGCGCGTTGTCGTGACCGGCGCCGATCCGGTGACAGGATGGACGCGGCGTCCCGACGGGCTTTGGATGGCGAAGGTACGGTACGATTCGTTTCGCGGAATGAATCCGTTCACAGATTTCATATCCGGCGACTGGTACGAGCCTTACGGCAAACGCCATCTGCGCTCGTGGGTGATACAGGGAGGAAAGGCGCTTGCGACGCATCCCGTCGAGCTTTTCTGGGACCAGAACGCGCACGGCAGGCCGATCGTAAACATAGATTCCGTGGCGTTCGGCCCGCACAGGCTGAAGATGGGCGGAAGGCGCCGGGAATACGAAAGAATCAGGTACGACGGACTCGACCTCTCGACTCCAGAGGCGAGGCGTGTCACGTTCAAGACCTCCTCGCAAAGCACGGACGCCGTGGCGTACATCTACGACGCCAATTCGCCGACGACGCTGCTGTCCAAGGCGTTTCTGAAGGCGACGGGCGACTGGAAGAAATTCCACGAAACCGCAGTCGCCCTGCCGGACTCCGCCGCCGGCGTAAAGTCCGTCGACGTCCTCGTCCTCTTCGGCGGCCATTCGTACAAGTACGACGCCGCGCCGAAGCTCCTTCCGCTTGGCAGCGTCGCGTTGATCCCCGGAATGGTCACCGGGCGCATCATCGCGGCGTTCGAGCAGGATCCGAATGTCGTCACGCCGGAACTCGTCACGCGCCCCGCGTGCTTCTATCCGATCGAGGAACACCGCGACTACATAACATTGCGCGGGATTGTCTTCCAGAACGCCGCGCCCAACTGGGGCACGGCTAATGGAGAACAGGTAGGCGTGGTAGGCACGCATTGGAGCCGCGGCTGGGTGATCGAGGACTGCGAGGTCAGCGGCTCTTCCTGCGACGGCATAACCCTCGGCAAGCACGGCGACGAGTTCGACAACGCCGGCCCGTTCGTATGGTGCTACTACAATACCATCAGACGCGCCGCGAGCAACGGATGGGAGCGCGTGGGGCATCACGTGATACGTCGCTGCAAAGTGTCCGAATGCGGGCAGAGCGGCATACATAGTTCTCTCGGCGCGGCGTTTTCGACGATAGAGGACTGCGAGATATTCCACTGCAACTGGAAAAAGGGCTACGGCGGCGCGGACATGGCGGGCCTCAAGCTGCTATGCTCGGTGGACGTGACGATACGCAACAACCGCATTCACCACAACGGCGGCTACGGCGGCATCTGGCTCGACTGGATGGCGCAAGGCGCGCGCGTGGTCGGGAACAGGTTTTGGGCGAACAACTGGAGCGACGTGTTTCTGGAAGTGGACCACGGGCCGATTCTCGTAGAGGGCAACGACATGCTTTCTCCCAAAGCGACGTTCACATGCTCCCAGAACGTGGCGTTTGTAGGAAACAGGATATTAGGCAAGTATCAGGTGCAGAACGACCCCCGCTGCACGCCCGTGTTCAAGCCGCATTCGGTTACGCTCGAGTCTATCGACGAGGTGCCGTGCCCGAACGGGGCGTTCGTCTTCATCAACAACATCCTCGCAGTCGATCCGCGCAACTCGAAGGATCTGCTTCCCAGCCGATACGAAGACAACTGGATGGTTCCGGCGGCGAATTGGAAGGTGGACGACGCCACGGGCGCGTGCAAGGTGACGCCTCCGGCGGATTGTCCCAAGCCGGACTTCAAGCCGGTCGACGCAAGACGCCTCGGCAAGCCGGTTTTCGTCAAGCAGGATTTCCCGGAACCGTCGCGGCAGTATCCGGCTTTGTGAAGTTTGCAGATTGAACAACATCCAAGGGATAAGTCATGAATGAATTGTTTTCCATCGCAATAATCGTAGGCGGCGGGCTTGGCACGTTTCTGCTCGGCATGAAACATCTTTCCGAAGGTCTGCAGGCCGTAAGCGGGTCGGGGCTCAGGCGGTTCATGTCGATTGCCACGACGCACAGGCTTGCGGGAGTGGGCACCGGCATAGTTTCGACCATGATCGTCCAGTCGTCGTCGATAATCACCGTAATGGTCGTGGGGTTCGTGTCGTCCGGGTTGATGAATCTGGCGCAGGCGGTGAACGTCATAATAGGGTCGAACATCGGAACGACTGCGACGGCGTGGCTGATCGCCTTTGCGCCGGACGTCAAGATGCT
>JAFPNP010000317.1 GCA_017411125.1 Kiritimatiellia bacterium | reverse complement strand
GGTGCCCCCACCACAACTGGCGCGAGATGCACCAGTCCTGGATGTTGTTCATCCAGTTGAAGTAGATTTTGCTCCAGCGATCGGGAACGAAGCGCACCTCGCCGCTCTTCACCGCTTCGATGGCGGGTTCGGCGAGCGGCTTCATCTTGACGAACCACTGCTTGGAGAGGCGCGATTCTACGACCTCGTGGCAGCGGTAGCAGTGGCCGACCTGGTTGTCGATGTCTTCGATGTGGTCGAGGAAGCCGCCGGCGTCGAGGTCGGCGACGATCGCTTCGCGGCATTTGAAGCGGTCCATGCCGCAGTACTTCGCGCCGGCAAGCTCGTTCATCGTGCCGTCGCCGTTCATGATGTTGATCTCGGCCAGATTGTGGCGCTTGCCGACGAGGAAGTCGTTGGGGTCGTGCGCGGGAGTGATCTTGACGATGCCTGTGCCGAACTCGCGGTCCACGTAGTCGTCCGACACGACCGGTATCTCGCGCCCGGTCAGCGGCAGCACCACGGTCTTGCCGACGAGATGCGCATAGCGCGCGTCTTTCGGGTTCACCGCGACCGCCGTGTCTCCGGGCAGCGTCTCCGGGCGCGTCGTCGCGACCATCACGTAGTCTTTGTACGGCTCGCCGCGCACGCCTTTGTCGCTGCCGACCACGGGATAGCGGACGTACCAGAAGTGTCCGTGGTTCGGCTCGTGCTCCACCTCGTCGTTGGCAAGGGCCGTGCCGCAGCGCGGACACCAGTTCACGATGTAGTTGCCTTTGTAGACGAGGCCTTCGTCGTACAGTTGGCAGAACACTTTGGCGACGGCCTTGGAACAGCCTTCGTCGAACGTGAAGCGTTCGCGCTTCCAGTCCGTCGAGTTGCCGAGCATCCGCTGCTGGTGTACGATCGTGCCGCCGTACTGGCGTTTCCATTCCCACACGCGCTCGACGAACGCCTCGCGTCCGAGGTCCTGGCGGCGCTTGCCTTCTTTTTTGAGAGCTTTCTCGACCACGTTCTGCGTCGCGATGCCGGCGTGGTCAGTGCCGGGCAGCCAGAGCGTGTTGAATCCGCTCATCCGGCGCCAGCGCACGAGGACGTCCTGTATCGTCTGGTTGAGGGCGTGGCCCATGTGCAGTATGCCGGTCACGTTCGGCGGCGGGATCACGACGGAATACGGCGTGCCGCCTTCCGACGGCTCCGCGTGGAAGTATCCGTTCTTTTCCCATATCGGGTACCATTTGGCCTCTGCGGCCTTTGCATCGTATCTCTTGTCCATCATATTGATTTCTGCCTTTTAAGAAAAACGGGTATAAAGTATATCACAATTAGAGGATCATTGGTTTGCCGTGGCGCTGGAAAACGGCCCGTACCGCCTTTTCGAAGCGCACTTTCACGGCTTTGCCGAGGAAGCCGATGCGCCTTGTGTAGTGCGGAGTTCCGCCGGTCGCTTCGGTGCCGTCCGCGAAGAACGCCCTGTGCTTGGTGAAATTGCACTTTCTGAGTCTGCCGACCACGGAGCTTTCGCTATTGAATTCCTCTATGATGTTATACAGACCCAGGGCTATGGTCTGGTGTTCCTCCTTGATGAATTTGCGGTATCCCATCACGAGATCCTTCAGGTACGCCCGCGGTCCGGGGTCCATCGAAACGCCGCTTTGCGCGAACCATTCCGAGAAGTCTTTTTCCGCCGTGGCGACGGCGTTGTGGGCCGTGGCGAATCGGCTGCTGTCTGAATCAAGCGTTTTCAGTTCGGCGTCGGAGATCCGCTTGAGGATTCTGTCGAGCGCGCGCGCGTTGCGGTCGATTTTCGGAAGCATCGCGCCTTTCGCATCGAAGAACCAGTTCAGCTTGCTGGACGCCATCGCGCGCTTGAACAGTTCCGCCCTCTGCTCCAGCGTCATCACCTGCTCCGGCTTGACATTCCAGCTTCCTTGCCCTTTTTCTATCTGGTCGGCGATTTTCAGGAAATCGGCGTATGCGTCGTCGAGTTTGATCCACGCCTTGAGGAACGCCCCCTCGGCTCCGATCAGTTTCTTCGCCCGCAGGAGCCTGTTGTAGCGGTACATCAACTTTAGCTCCCCATCAAGTCTCAGCGCCTCGCGCGCCTTCGTGCGCACCTCCCTGTCGAATTTCGCGATGGCGTGGCGGATGGTCTTTATGCTTTTCACGCCAAGCTCCTCCTGTTGCGACAGTCCGCCGCCGGCAAGCTTGAGCGGCGGAAGCGGGTCGAGCGGACGCGCCATCAGCTTCAGCGCTTCCGCATGGAACTTGTCGGGATCGTCCGAACCTTTTTCCAGCGCGTCCTTCACTTTCGCGTAGATCGATTTCATCGTGACGGTCTCGCGTCCGAGCGCGGTCTTGAGCTTCAGGATATCCGTTTCGACGGTAGCGCCGTCCGCGCCGGTGGCGGCGGTGTACGCGACGTCGCCCCAGTTCTTCTTGTCGGCCTCCGCGATTTCGGCTTTGGACGGAACTTTCGCCTGCGCGGCCGCGGCCAGCGCGGCGGCGACCGCAAATGCAATCTGCTTCATGTGGCAACCTCCTTGGTTCAGAATCTGACCTGATAATCCACGATGTACCATCTTCCGCCGCCGCGCCGCCTCAGATGGTGTTCGTGCGGCGTGCCGAGCTGCTTGCCGTTCTTGTCGTAGGCGCGGCTCTCGACGACGGCTTCTTCCACGAGTTCGCCGCCGATGCGTTCTAGCGTCTTCTTGTCGTCGTCGTCGAGGAAGAAGTTTTCCAGGCTGTTGCCCTTGTCGAAGCCCTGCTGCACTTTTATGACGGGTTTGGAGAACGTGGCGTGGACGTATTCGCCGTGGAACCGCTCCTGATGCAGATCCCAGAAGTAGCGTTCGGACTCGTCCTTGCCGTAGTCGCCTTTCCTGCGGTCCGGATCGATGCATTCCAGGTAGAGTTTGTGGTTCTTTTCTTTGATCGCCGTCATGAAAATCTCCATGAGCCGGTCGGGCGAGACGTCGGCGGGGATTTCCTTCACGGTGTACCAGCCGTTTTTGATCTCCTCGACGCGCTCTTCGCCGATGAAACGCCCGGACACTTCCGCGTCCTTGTCGCAGACCGCCACCACGCGCCCCGGCACCTTGATGGCGACCGGTTTCACCGTCCAGCCGAAATAGAACGTCCCTGCGTTCTCTCCGCCCTGCGGATTCTCGGCCGCGATGCCCGCGACTTCCGCGAGCACGGTCCACTTTTCGACTTCCGCCATGCCGGAGTCCACGTTGCGGCGGTAGCGCTTCACCGCTTCGTAGGGGCCTATCCAGTCGCGTCCGGCAAGATCCACGAACCAGTATCCCGTGGACGGCTTGCCGACGTATACGAACTCTCCCGACGCGCCGTAGAACTGCCTTGCGGGATACTCCACGTCGTCGAGAATCACGTATTTCCCCTTGATGTCGCCAAGCGCGACAGTCTCCGAATCCGGTGCGGGAAACGCCTTTTCGATCATGTTGCCGCTGTGCGCGGCGACGATCGACCGCCACTCCTTCTCGCCGGCCTCCGAGACGATCTTCCGCAGGTTCTCTTCGTTGTGCAGATACGCCGTCCATTCCGCCGCGACGTCCGTGTAGTCGCCCTTGGAACGCTTGAGCGCGGCCCGCGTGCGCTGGTAAAGCTTCTCGACGCGCGGGTCGTCCGGGTGGCGGCGCTTCAGCTCCTGGACGCGGGTGAGCGCGTCGTTCTTGGTGCGCCACACCCGCTTCTCGCCGCCGCGCTGCCTCGCAACTTCGCCTTCGAACTCTCTGACGTAGTGCTCGGCGTAGCCGATCTGCCTTGCAAGCGCGCGGTCTTCCTCGACGCTTGCGCCGTGCAGATGGAACGCCGCAAGACAGACCGCAGCCGCGTACTTGACCGTGTTTCCTGTATAGATCATTGGAATTGCCTTCCGGCAGCAGCCTGCCTCTGTTTTGCTATTGTTTTTTCTTCTTCGCGCCGTCGTCAGAACCGTCGTCCTGCGCCGCGGAAACGGACAGCATTGCGTTCGCCGCCGCGCCGAAGTTGCGGATTTCGTCCGCCGTGACGCGCAGGAGCAGACGCGCCGTCCCGTCCTTGCCTGACCATCCCGCAATCGCCAACGCGCTGTTCGCGCCGGCAGGCGGAAGAACTGCGGTTATCGGCTTTATCTGCTCCGCCTCTTTCGGCATCGCCTTCATGGCGATCGGAATTACGTTGTCGCGCAGAAGGGAGTAGAGCGACATGTGGAACGCAAGCGCAGGGCGGTCGGACGCAGCTTCGGGCACGGCGGCCTTGAAACGCGCCTCGCCGTCCTTGCCGGGCTCGATCTTGCTGCCGGGCGTGCCCATGTATGTCGCATAGCCCGTCGCGCTGGTGGCCGCGAAGGAAGCGACGGTTTCGTTCGATCCGAGGATGGCGCGAACCGTCTTCTTGGCTTTCTTCAGTTCCTTGCGCGCTTCGTCCTTCACGCCGGCCTCAGCCGCAGCCGTGTCCATTACCTTCGCCCAGTCCACCGTGATGCTTCCGCCTTCGGCGCGCACGACGCCCGGCCACGCCTTGCCGACGGCGGATGCCACGGCGGCGCAAAGCCGCTTCTGCGCTTCCACGAGCGCGGCAGAGGACTTGCATTCGCCGATGCCGACGAAATAGGGTTCGTTGTTCTTGCCGAACGCGAGCGCCAGCAGCTGCCAGCTGGACGGCGTGTTCGAGTCGATCGCCGCCGCCATTGCCTCGTCGAACGCCGGACGCAGCTCCTTCGCGATGGACGCGCACTTGGGCGAGCCGTCTTTCGCGGCCCAGTCGAGCAGGCCGAGCAGAAACTTCTTCGCGCCGGTCACGTAGTCGCGGTACTCGGCTTCGGTTCTGAATTCGTCCAGCGAGAGCGGATTTGCCGCGAAGAACATCGGCGCCTTCGCGGGAACGGAATCGAGAGCGTTGGCGGGAAGGCGGAAGCCTGCTCCGAGCGGCGCGGCAGAACCTGGCTTCTGGCTGGCCGAAACTTTCACGACGAAGCCGGTGTCGTCCAGATCCGCCGTGAAGGTTGCTTTTGCAATGGAGCGCAGAAACGCGCTCTTCCGCTTGGCGGACGCAGCCTGGTACTTGGAAAGCGACGCCATGACGCCGGCAAGCCCGTTCGTCGGCTTGGTCGCCTCCATAAGCTTCGCCTGCTCTTCGCCGACTTTCTGCTGGATGTCCGCCAGCAGGTCGAAGGCGCTTCCTTTCATGTCCACGCGCATCAACGGACGTGCGCCCGCCGCCGGCGCGGGTTCCGCGAGGGCGCGTTTCGCCGCCTTCACGTTCGGCGCGAACGCGCACGTGCGTCCGTCGGCGGAGTAGACGGCGACGAGGTCGTCGTCCAGGCTGACGGAGCCGTCATCGGACTTCTGCGCTTCCGGGTGGCTCTTGATGAACGAAGCCTTGTCCTCGCCCGCAGGATACACGACCGCCATCTCGACGAGGTCGTCGATGCCGTCGAACGAATTGGACGCGAGCTTCTTGCGTATTTCCGCCGTCCGGACGTAGCAGTAGAGCGCCATCGGCGCGTCGTCGCGGAACTTGCCGAACTTCTCCGTCAGCTTGCCCTGCAGAATCGGCATGATCATCGCCGGAACCATCGGGTTGTTGATCGTCGCGCCGAGGCCGGCCATTTTCTGCTGCACTTCTCCGAACGAGGCGAACTCCGCCGTGCCGACAAGCTCGGCATCGGGTTTCGCTTCGGCGGCGGCGGCCAGCCAGACGGCCGCGCCCGCGCAAACGCACATCACTTGCTTTACCATGTATCTCTCCTTGTTCAGTGTTATTTCGCGTACTCCACGCACCGGCGCTCGCGGATGACCGTCACCCGTATCAGCCCCGGAAATTTCACCTGCGCCGATATCTCGCGGCATATCTCGCCTGCGAGCACCGGCATTTCTCCGTCCGGCACGGCGGCCGGATCAACCAGCACGCGGAGGTCGCGCCCGGCCTGCACCGCGTAAGCCTGCGTCACGCCAGCGTGCGAAAGGGCCAGTTTCTCCACGGCTTCGAGGCGCTGCACGTAGTCGCCCAGTGTCTCCTGCCTCGCGCCGGGGCGCGCGGACGATATGGCGTCCGCCGCCGAACACAGCGCTCCGTACACGCCGCCATTCGTTCCGGGTTCGGCGTGGTGCGCCGCCACTGCCGCGCATACCGCTTCGCGTTCGCCGTTCGCCTTCAGGAACTCCGCGCCAAGCGCCGCATGGGCGCCTTTTTTTTCGGAGGTGACGGCCTTGCCCACGTCGTGCAGGAAGCCGATGCGGCGGGCGAGCGCGGCGTCGAGCCCCATTTCCGCGGCCATCGTTCCCATGAGCAGCGAAACCTCCACCGAGTGACGCAGCACGTTCTGCGTGAACGACGTCCTGTACGCGAGCGCGCCCATCGTGCGCAGCACCGCCGCAGGCAGCCCCGGCACGCCAGCTTCGGCGGCGGCGGCGGCTCCAGCCTCGTCGTTCGCGGCTGCGACCTGTTCGCGCGCGGCGGCGACGGCGCTTTCGATAGACGCGGGATGTATACGTCCGTCGGCGACGAGCGTGGCGAGCGCCCGGCGGGCGATCTCCCGGCGCAGCGGATCGAAGGCCGAGAGGATGACGGCGTCCGGCACGTCGTCGAGAAGCAGGCTGACGCCCGTCGCGGCCTCGAACGCCCGCACGTTCCGCCCGTCGCGCCCTACGATGCGGCCTTTCATTTCCGGATTCGGCAGCTGCACCGAGGTCGTGGCCAGTTCGTTGACGTGCGCCACGGCGCAGCGCTGGACGGCTTCCGCCACGATCCGCCGCGCAGCCGTTTCGCCCTGTTCGCGCGCGGCCTCCTGTATGCGGCGGGAAAGTATCGCGGCGTCGGCCCGCAGCTCCGCGTTGGCGCGCGTGAGGATTTCGCGGCGCGCCTCCTCGTGCGTCATCTTCGCAAGCTCCTTCAGCCGCCTGCCGGCTTCGGCAAGGTCGGCCGCGGCCTTCCGCGCGGCGGCGTCGGCGGCGGACTGCTTGGTCTCCACCGCCGCGGACTTGACGTCCAGCTGGTCGGCCCGCCTGTCGAGAGAGTTCTCGCGCTGCGCAAGGCGGTCTTCGATCGCCTGGAGTTCCGCGCGGCGCGCTTTCGCGGACAGCTCGAACTCTTCCTTGGCCTTCACTACCGCAGCCCGCGCCGCGATGTCCGCCTCCTTCATCTTCGCCTTGATTTCGCTTTCGCTCTCCTCTTCGCGAAGACGCATCTGCCGCTCTATCGTCTCGGCCCGCCAACGCCCCACGAGCCCACGCAGGGCGTAGCCGAGCAGCACGCCGAGCAGGAGCAGCACCGCGATCACTAGAATCGCGACGCCGTCGGAAAGGAGGCTCCACGTGCTGTTCCACGTGTCGTTGGCGAGCGCGGCGAACATCAGCACACCGCCCTCT
>JAFPNP010000316.1 GCA_017411125.1 Kiritimatiellia bacterium | reverse complement strand
CTAAAACCGCCGAAACAGGCAGTTTTAAAAATTCGGCGGCTCTTCCTGCGTCACGGGAGGAGCCGTTGAATTTTTGGCGGGACTTCCTGCGCCGCAGAAACCTTCCCTGAAATTTTGGCGGGGCTTCCTGCGCCGCAGAAACCTTCCCCAAAAATTTGGCGGGACTTCCTGCGCCGCAGAAACCTTCCCCAAAATTTTGGCGGGACTTCCTGCGCCGAAAAAAGTCTCACTGAAATCACTGCGAGACCTCCTCCGCCGGGGAAAGCCGCATTGAAATTTCGGCGTTTCTTCCGTCTCTACCGCTTCGATGCCGAAATGTGATATACTGTTCCGCGAAAGGAACTTCCCTGCGGGGATTCCTTTGTTTGGAACAGAACAAATGAAAGGCAGGTAACCATGAAAGAGAAAGCCATGCGCGGAAAGCCGCATTGCAAAGGCTGTCGTAAATTGTTGGCGTCCATGGCGGCAATTGCCTCCGCCATCGCCATGGCGGAGGAAGTCAAGGGCGTCGCAGGAAACCCCTTCAGCGCGTTGACGGGACAGCCTGTGGGCGACCCGCACATAGTCGAATGGAAGGGGCGGCTCTACATGTTCGCGGGACACGACTTCTCGCCCGCGAGCAAGGGGTACGACCTCCGCGACTGGTGGGTGTGGTCAACGTCCGACCTGGTGGAATGGAAGCTCGAGAGCGTGTTGAAGCCCGAGGATACTTTCCTCAGGCGTCCCTTCAGGTCGTGCTGGGCGACGTTCGGCGTGCCGTTCCCGGACGGATGGCGCTACTACTTCTCCGCCGGACCGGCGGAGATCGGCGTCGTGACGGCGAAGACTCCGGCGGGGCCGTGGAGCGATCCGCTCGGCAGACCCCTTGTGGCGAAGGGCGAGTACAGGACGGAGGCGCGTGACCCAGACGTCCTCCTCGACGACGATGGCTCGGCCTACATCGTGTTCGGTACGTTCAACTACTTCATTGCGAAGCTGGGCGCCGACGGGCTTTCCCTTGCGGAGAAGGCGCGTCCGGTCAGGATCGACGGCGCGTTCGGTCCGTACGGACGGGGCAAGACCGACGACAAGCCATCTCTCCACAAGCGCAACGGACTCTACTACCTTTCGTGGTCGAGCTTCTACGCAGTGTCGACGAACGTCTACGGTCCCTACGGATATCGCGGCTCGGTGATTGACGCGGCGCATGTCTCGCCGAAGTTCAGACGGGACAGGATCGAGCTCCACTACGACAGGCACGGGAACTTCTTCCAGTTCAACGGACAGTGGTACTACATCGCGAACGACTACAGCCAGCCCGGCAGGACGCGATACTTCCGCGATGCCGTGATGGGGTACGTCCACTACCGCGACAACGGCGACATCGCGCCTGTGAGAATCGACGAGGTCGGCGTGGGGCAGTACGACGCTTCGCGCGGCGAAATCGAAGCGGAGGATTTCTTCGCCGTGCGCGGTGCGAAGGTCGGGGAGCATCCGGTCTGCGGATTCGAACTCCGCATGGGCGCCGGGAACGCGGTGCGCTATCCGAACATCCACAACGTCCAGGCGAATGCGACGCTCGAGATATCAATGTGCGGCAATGCGGGCGGCGGCACCCTCGAGTTCCGCGAAGGGCTTCCGGACGGACGTATCCTCGGAACCGTAAACGTGCGGAGGGGGCGCCCTGGCCACTTTACAAAGAGCGCCGTCAAGCTCCAGAACGCGCCCGGTACGCTTGATCTCTGGATCGTCGCCAAAGGCGGCGGAACGGAACTATGTCGAATTGACTGGTTCTCGTTCTGCCATCAACCCTAGTGCCTCGTTTGGTTGGTCCTTGCATAAAACAGTCCTCTCTTTTTGAACTGTGCCAAATTCCGGCGGAGAAAACACGAGGTTTGTTTCGCCCTCCCGGGAGGCGCGGAATGGGCGTTGCAATCTGACGCAGTATTGTGTATACTGTCCGCAACCGTTTCGCTCAAAGCGAATGGGATGCAAATCCATGAAAGGTCAAGAGAAATGAAGAACACGAAGAATCTGGCGGGCGTGGCGCTCGCATGCGGAATACTTGCGGGCTGCGGCCCGGCCAAGGAGGAACTGCACGTGTACACGTGGAGCGACTACATCGCCCCGGACGTGATCAAGCAGTTCGAGGAGAGGAACAACTGCCGCGTGGTCGTGGACACGTTCGATTCGAACGAGGCCATGTACGCGAAGCTTCAGGCAGGCTCCACTGGCTACGACATCATCACGCCCAGTTCCTACCAGATTCCGCTGATGGCCAAGAACGGGATGATCCAGAAACTCGATCACGCGAAGCTGCCGAACGTCAGGAAGAACTTCGACAAGAACTACGCCACCAGCATCCTCGATCCGTCCTTTACGTACAACGTGCCATACGCGGTCACGTATACCGGATTCGCGTACCGCAAGGACAAGGTCGGCAACGCTCCAGTCGACAGCTGGAAGGTGTTCGAGACCGCGGCGCTGAAGGGCAGGATGTCCCTTCTCAGCGATATGCGCGAGACGATCGGTGGCGGACTTAAGTCTCTCGGCTACTCCCTTAATTCGACCAAGCCCGAGGAAATCGACAAGGCGGCCGATGTTGTCATCGGGTGGAAGAAGAACATCGCGAAGTTCGACAACGAGCAGTACAAGACCGCCGTCGCGTCGGGTGAATGGTTCGTCTGCCTCGGATACTCTTCCGATTCCATCCAGGTGATGCTCGACGACGACAACGTTGGATTCGCCCTTCCGAAGGAAGGCTTCACGATCGCGTTCGACGAAATGGTGATTGCCGCAGGCGCGAAGAAGGTGGACCTCGCCCACAAGTTCATCGACTTCTGCTACGAGCCGGACGTGGCCGCCGCGAACATGACCGAGGTTGGCGCCCCGATGCCCGTCGCGCCGGCGTTTCCGAAGCTGGACGAGAAGCTCCGCAAGCTCGTCGTGCTCGATGCCGAGACGCTGAAGCGCGGCGAAGTGCTGCGCGATTTCGACGACCAGCCCGCCGTCCGCGAGCTCTATATAAAGGCGTGGGACAGGATAAAGGCGGGCGAGTAAAGCCATTGCGCACTGGAGATTTGCAGAAAAGGAGAATAGAACAAATGAATGGATTCACATACCACAACCCCGTGAAGGTCGTATTCGGAAACGGGACGTTCGCGCAGACCGGCGCGGAGGCGGCGAAGCTCGGCAAGAGGGCGTTCGTCGTGTCCTATGGCGACGGCAGCGTTGCCGGGACGCTGGCGCGTCTCAAGGAACTGCTGGACGCGGCGGGCGTCGCGTCGCAGGAGTTTCTCGAAGTCGTACCCAATCCGCCGATCGAGATGGTTGCCCGCGGCGTAGAGGCCGCAAAGACGTTCGGAGCCGATCTTGTGATAGGCGTGGGCGGCGGCAGCGCGATGGATGCGGCGAAGGCCGTTGCGGCCGGGGTGTTGTACGAGCACGGCGACCTTTGGAACATGGTCTACGCCTCTCATTCCAACGTGACGGCGCAGCCGCCTGAGAAGGCGCT
>JAFPNP010000315.1 GCA_017411125.1 Kiritimatiellia bacterium | reverse complement strand
CGGCGTTCGTTCCAAAGCGATCGCCCACATCGTCGAAATACGTCTTGAGCTCGTCCTCCGTTATCTTGAACTTGGCAAGGCGATCAGGTGCGTCCGCAGGAACCTTCACGTACTTTACAGCGACGAGATCCGGCAGGGCGAGCGAATTGGTGTTGGCCTCGTAATAAGACTTCAGCGATGCGTCGTCAAGTTTCACCGCAGCTGCGTTCTTGTGCTGGAACGTGGCGATGCGCACCGTTATCTTGTCGCCGCCGTCACGCACCTCGCTGGAAACCTCGAGGGGCGAGACCCAGTTCGCCGTCGCCGCCACTCTGCGCACGCGGGCGAGCGCGATCTGGCGGCGAATGAACGCCTCGAACTGCTCCGGCGTCATTTCCGCCCTGGCGCACGTCTCGCGGTACTGCATCACGTTGATTCCGCCCTTGCCGTCAGGGAAGGACGAAACCACCGCAGTGCGCACATCGTCGTCAGAAGCGGTGAGATGCATATCCTCGGCGACTTTCAACATGCCGATACGCGACCACGCCTCGCGGTTGAGCGAATCGGACTTTATCGGCAGTTCGCGCCCGTACTGAAGGCGCATTTCCGTAAGCACGTCGCGTCTGCACGCGCTGAAACGCTCTGCGGTGACGGTCTCGTTCGCCAGCCTCCCGGCGCCATCCTGCCTTGAATCGCCGCCGCGCCCGTCTAATATGAAATCAAACGCGAAAAACGCCGAAATCAAAACCGCGAAAACGCCCCAGACCCACTTGTTGCGGATAATCCGGTTGAAATGATGAATAACCACTTTGCTCTTCCTGTTCTTTTTTGTTTCTTGTCACGACCTGCGCCCTTTGGCGCAGATCACAAATCGTCCATATCGTCGCCCAAGGCCGGCAGAGGCTTTTTGGCGCCCTTATCCGCCGGCTTCGCCGGTTTCTGTCCCTCCTGGGCGGGAGGCTCGGCGTTTTCATCCTTCTTCGCCGGCTTCGCCTCCTCTTCGGGAGCGGGTTCGGGAGCCGGTTCGGGCGCGGGCGCTTCCACTTCACGTTTCACCGGCTTCGCCGCCACAGGCTCGTCCACGCCTGCTTCCGGCGCCGCAGTCGCGACTGCAGACTCGGCAGACTTTTCATTGGCAGCATTCTTGGCCTCGTCGGTGACGGCGACTTGCTTGACCACCAGCTCGCCGGAATTGACATTGGACCGTCCTTCGGCGAACACGTAACGGTTCTGGATTTCGCCCGCCGCGTCGAAAGTCATCACCGCCACGACCATGTTTCCGCCCACCGGCGCGCGGCGACGGAATATCTTGACGGCATTGCCGGGCAAAAGCCCGAACTCGAGCGGCTTGGCCTCGACATCCTTGACCTCGCCCGTTTCGAAGTTCTTGTCCACGACAGTGCCACGCGAAAGCACCACCTTGCTCGCCCCATCTTCCCAGCGAATCCACGAGAAGAGGTCGTCGGCGGTAGAACGTATGCAAACCTGGTTGGCCGCCGTCATCCGCGCTATCTTGTAGTGCCTTCCGTTCAGCGTCATCGTGCCCGTTTTGCAGCAAACCCGCGTTTCGTCGCCGTCGCCGGTCGGGTTGTAGACAAACCAGCTTTTGCCGGACATGTCCGAACACGTGAAGTACGGCGCCGCCACGAAGAAAAGGCCGTCTTTCAAAGTCTGCGGCAAATCCAAATCGATCCTCCCGGAGCGCAGTTCGACGGTGCGCGAATTCTCGCCGATTTCAACCGGACGCGTCGCGAACTCCACTGCGCCCTCCGCCAAAAGCAAACATTCCGCGCCAAAAGCCACCTCGACCTTGGCGGACGCCCCCGCCTCCGGCCGAGTCCGCACCGACGACCCCAGCGGATAATAGCGGCCCTCGACTGCGGCCTCCCATCGTTCGTCGTCCGGCCGCCGAACTTCAACGACGCCTCTCGCCCGCTTGAACTTGAACAGCGACGTAAACACCTTGTCGGCAGCGGCCGGCCCTTGCCCGCCCTCCGCAGCCTGCTCGCCCGCCTGGCCGGCGGCCTGCCCTTCATCCTGCGCGAACACGGACGCGACGACGCAAAAGGCGGCGAAAGCCCACGCAATCGCGCCCATCTTCGTTGAGATTTTCCACATCATCAAAAAAGTCTCCTAGTTGGTTCGTTCGGATATTTTACAATTTTCCCGACAGAAACGCAATAGCGAAACTACGGCAAACGCGATTCCTAGCAGAAAAAGAACGATCGACACCGTCTGGCCGATGGACAAAGCCCCCACGCGCTCTCGGACGTCGTCGCGCAGGAACTCCATTCCGAACCTTATGCAAGCATATCCCGCGAGGTAGCATCCGGTCGTCAAACCGGGTCGCGTCTTCCAATTGCGCAGAAAAACGAAAAGCAGCACAGCGAACAGCACGAGGACGGCTCCCGCCTCGAACAGCTGCGTAGGCAAGACCGGCAGCGAGGTCTGGGCGCTTTCCGCTATGCGCCCCGCCGCGAACTGCGCCGACCAGGCCGGCGAATGGCGCGGAAAGGCGATGGCGCAAGCGCTGTCCGAGGCAAGTCCGTAGCAGCAGCCATAGAAGAAACACCCCACCCTTCCGAAAGCATGCGCGAGCGGAATAACGGTAACGAAAAGGTCGGCCAGCGGCGCGATCCGCTCCCGCTTCACCATGCACCAGACGACGAACACGGCAATCGCCAGTACCAGCCCGCCATAGAACACAAGTCCGCCCTGCCATATCTTGAATATCGAAAGCGGGTCCGCCGCGAACTCTCTTCCCCAGAATTCGCGCACATACTCCAAGCGAGCCCCTATGACGCCGCTAGCCATCATTGCCGTCAAAAGATTGGAAACCGGTTCCTGCGCACGTCCCGTGCGGCGGCACAACCACGCCATCATGTACCACGCGACGACAAAGCCAAGCGCCATGCAGAAACCGTAAGTCTTTACCGGAAGACCGGGAATCAGTTCGGGATGCATCAGAGTCCTTTCAATATCTCCACGGCTTGCCGCGTCGGCGCCGCGTTGGTGGGCGTAATCCACCATCCGCCGGCGCGCTGGGACGAAACAAGCTTCACCGCTATCGCCTCGCGCGCGAGGCCGTTCGTCGCATGGCAGGGCGCTACGTTCCTTTGGCTGGACGCATTGTCATTGCCCTCGACGCGCTGCGCTGCAAGCCAGCGCTCGCCAAGCCGAATAGCCCGGTCGACCTCGTTTTGGACGGACGGTTCGAGCGGACCGTCCGGCTGCGGCAACGGCTGTATGCCGAACGCCGCCGCGATTACGGTTGCCAAAACGCTTCTCATGTTGTAAACTCTTTCCTCATGGGCAAGCAAGATTATACCACAAAATGCCGCGGACTGTCCCTTCTTTCAGGCGGACTGGACTCGCAGCTCGCCGTGTGCGTACTGCGAGAAGCGGGCGCGAACGTCGAGGCCGTCACGTTTGAAACTCCGTTTTTCGCGGCGGACGCCGCGCGCAAAGCCGCCGCCGCGCTCGACGTGAAACTGCACGTGGTCGATTTCACGGATGACGAGATCGCCCTCGTCAAATGCCCGCCGCACGGCTTCGGCGGCGCAATGAACCCCTGCATCGACTGCCACGCCACGATGATACGACGCGCCGGAGAAATGATGTCCAACCTCGGATACGAATTCGTCGCCACCGGCGAAGTGCTCAACCAGCGTCCCATGAGCCAGAACAAACAGTCTCTCGGCGTCGTGGAACGCTCCAGCGGACTCGCCGGACGCCTTGTGCGCCCGCTTTGCGCCCGGCTGCTCGAACCTACCATCCCTGAACTGGAAGGCAGACTCGACCGATCGAAACTGCTCGCCCTATCCGGGCGCCGCCGCGATCCGCAAATGGAGCTCGCCAAACATTTCGGCCTTGTGGACTACCCTTCGCCGGCCGGAGGATGCAAACTGACGGAAAAAGCGTTCGGACGGAAACTCAGGGATCTTCTCGAACACGAAGGTCTCGACGACCGACGCCTCGTGGAGCTGCTCAACGCAGGGCGACGCTTCCGTCTGCCGGACGGCACGGGCGTGATCCTGGGCCGCGACGCCGCCGACAACCGGCTGCTCGCCGCCCGCCGCGCACCGTCGGAAACGATCCTAGCCCCTGTTTCCGTGCCCGGCCCGACGGCGCTCATCCCGCACATCGCGTCGGAAACGGATCTCGAAGCCGCCTGCCGGATCGTATGCTCATGGAGCAAATTCGACGCCTACCCCGGCGAGATTGCGGTGAAAATCGTAACAGACTCCGGCACGGAAGAACGCATCGTCCCACGCCCCTACCTTCGCGCCCCGTTCCTTCAATTCCAGCTGACGTAAAAGCTTCGCGATTCAGACTGTCGCCCACGGGCCGTGCGCGGCCCATACGGCACGCACGCGCGCGGCAGTCTCTTCCACGGTCGCGCCCGCAGGAACGTAAATCGCCGACGACTGGTGGCGGAACCACGTATCCTGCCGCTTCGCCAGCTGGCACGTGCGCGTGTAGATTTTCTCCCGGTCGTCGCCCTCGCGATACCCGATGGCAAGCGACGCCGTGCGCGACCAGACGGGATACCTGCGGCGAAGTTCGGCCTTTTCGCGTTCAAGCCCCGCGAGGAACATGTCGTTCAACCTTTCCGCTATCCGCGCCCGCAGGACGGCGCGGTCCGTCTGGAGAACGGGATATTCCGGCGGCGGTTTCGTCCAAGCGCGGTCGAGACCGCGAAGAAGTGCAGAAAAATAAAGCCCGGTGCCGCCGACGACGACAATGGGAACGTCCGCTGGAATTGCGTCCGCCCACTCGGCGGCGGCCCGCAGCCAGGCGCCGGCCGAAAACTCCTCCGCCGGCGTGACCAGATCGACACCCCCCATCCTGAACTCCGTGCGCTCGGAAGGCGGCGGCTTGGCAGTTCCGATATCCATCCCCTTGTACACGAGCATGGAATCCGCATTCAGTATCGCCGCGCCTATTTCGCGGGCGAGAATAGCCGCGACGGCGGATTTCCCGCTGGCAGTCGCGCCGGCGAGAAGAAAAGTCTCATGCGGAGCCACGGCTCTCCCCGCCGCCTTTGCCGCAAAAGCCAAGCACGATCATCAACACCGCCGCCACCGTGATGAAAGCGTCTGCCACGTTGAACACTGGAAAATGATGTGCGTGCCAATGGAAGTCGAACATGTCAATCACGCATCCGCGCACAAGCCTGTCGGCAAGATTTCCGAGTATCCCGGCATAGAGCAGCACTTCGGCCAGCACCCCGCATCTGCCCGGCGGGAACACGCTTCTGCGCTTCCAGACGAGAAGCGCCATCGCCGCCATAGCAAACACCGCGAGCGGCCACACGTGCCCTTGCAGCATTCCCCACGCGCAGCCGCGGTTTTCGACGTAGGCTAGCTGAAACAGATCCGGCACGACCTCAACGGGCGGACGCCCCCGGAGATACGCGACGGACGCCGCCTTCACCAGCTGGTCCGCCGCGAACAGCGCCGCTACAACGGCGGAGAAGGTGAACAGCTTCCGCTTCACCCTCGGCCTCGCGGAGCCTCCATCGCCGACTGGCATTCCATGCATGTCCGGACGAAAGGCAGGTTCAGCAGCCGGGGCTTGCGTATGAGCTGCCCGCAAACCTCGCATATGCCGTAGGTGCCCTCCTGTATGCGGGCAAGAGCTTCGTCGATCTGCTGGATGACCTTGTTTTGCGAATCCACCTGGCTCAGGTTCTGCAGCCGGATGAACACGTCCGAACCATCGTCGTCCTCGCTGCCGCGGTCGTCGGTCTGCTCGAGAGCGTTCGTGCGCAACGTGGCGGACTGCCCCATCGCCTCCTGCCGCAACAGGATGAGACGCTTGCGGAAATCGGCGAGGTCCGACGCCGGAAACTGCATGGAAGTGTCGCCGCGCGTGCGCGACGTCGGACGGCGGGACAGCTTGACGGCGGTTGCGTCCAGAATCT
>JAFPNP010000314.1 GCA_017411125.1 Kiritimatiellia bacterium | reverse complement strand
GACGCGGCCGTCGCGGCGGGTGCGCCCGCCGGCATCATCGGGTGGATCGAGGCGCCGAGCCTGCCGAAGACGAACCTCCTCATGAAGGAGGCGGACATCATCCTCGCGACTGGCGGCCCTGGCATGGTGAAAGCGGCCTATTCCTCCGGCACGCCGGCGCTCGGCGTGGGCGCGGGCAACGCGGCGGCGATTCTCGACCCGAGCTGCGACATCGTGAACGCCGTCAACTCGATCATCCACTCCAAGACGTTCGACAACGGCATGATATGCGCCACGGAGCAGACGGTCATCGCCGACGCGCTAATCTACGACGAAGTCAAGGACGAGTTCAAGCGGCGCGGCTGCTATTTTCTCGACAAGGACGAGGCGGACAAGATCCGCGCCACGCTGCTCATCAACGGCGCTCTCAATGCGAAGATCGTGGGGCAGCGCCCCGTGGCGATTGCGAAGATGGCCGGATTCGAGGTTCCCGAGTCCACGAAGGTGCTCATCGGCGAGGCGACTTCGACCGACAGCTCCGAGGCGTTCGGCCACGAGAAGCTCACGACGATCCTCGGCATGTACAAGAGCCGCGACTTCGACGACGCGCTCGACATCGCCGAGGCGCTGCTCGTCAACAACGGCGGGCTCGGGCACACGTCGTCGCTCTGGATAGACGAACTGGGCGAACGCGAGAAGCTTGCGAAGTTCGCCGACCGCATGAAGGCGTGCCGCCTTCTCGTCAATATGCCGTCCAGTCTCGGCGGCATCGGCGACATCTACAATTTCAGTCTCGTTCCGTCGCTGACGCTCGGCTGCGGCAGCTGGGGCGGAAACTCCGTATCCGAGAACGTCGGCGTCAAACATCTCCTAAACATCAAGACAGTGGCCATGAGAAGGGAAAACATGCTGTGGTTCCGCGCGCCCGAAAAGGTGTACCAGAAGAAAGGGTGCCTCGCGGCGGCGCTCCGCGAACTCGGCGGCGAACTCGGCAGGAAGAGGGCGTTCATCGTGACGGACTCCTTCCTCTACGCGAACGGCTATACCAAACCGATCGAGAAGTCGCTCGAAAAGCAGGGCATCATGTTCGCCACGTTTTCGAACGTGGCGCCCGATCCCACGCTCGCCTGCGCGAAAGAAGGCGCGAAGCTGATGGCGGGATTCAAGCCCGACGCGATCATCGCCGTCGGCGGCGGCAGCGCGATGGACGCGGCGAAGATCATGTGGGTTCTCTACGAACACCCTGAAGCGGACTTCATGGACATGGCCATGCGCTTCATGGACATCCGCAAGCGCGTCTACACGTTCCCGAAGATGGGCGAGAAGGCATATTTCATCTGCGTCCCGACTTCGGCCGGCACCGGATCGGAGGTGACGCCGTTCGCCGTCATCACCGACGAGAAGAGCGGAGTGAAATACCCGCTCGCCGACTACGCGCTCATGCCGAACATGGCCATCGTGGACGCCGACATGCAGATGATGGCTCCGCCCGGACTCACCAGCGCGTCCGGAATCGACGCCGTCTCTCACGCGCTCGAGGCGTACGCCTCGATGATGGCGACGGACTACACCGACGGGCTCGCGATCCGCGCCCTGCAGGTAATCTTCAAGTACCTGCCGCAGTGCTACGACGCGGCGGTCGCGAAGAAGGCGAACCCCGTCGCCCGCGAAAAGATGGCGAACGCCGCCACCATGGCCGGCATGGCCTTCGCGAACGCCTTCCTCGGCGTGATGCACTCGATGGCGCACAAGCTCGGCGCGTTCCACCACATCCCGCACGGCATCGCCAACGCGCTGATGATGGAGGAGGTGCTCCGCTTCAACGCCGATCCCGTGCCGCGCAAGATGGGCACGTTCCCGCAGTACGACCACCCGCACACGCTCGAGCGCTACCTCGAGATCGCCGACGCGCTCGGCATCAAGGGCAAGTCCAAGGACGAACAGTTCGAGAATCTCGTCAAGGCAATACGTGAACTGCAGGCCAGAATCGGCATCAAGCCCACGATCCGCGACTACGTGCCGGACGAGAAGGACTTCCTCGACCGGCTCGACGCGATGACGGAGCAGGCCTTCGACGACCAGTGCACCGGTGCGAACCCGCGCTACCCGCTGATGTCGGAGATAAAGCAGATGTATCTCAACGCCTACTATGGCAAGCACGAGGCGGTCTAAGGAAAGGAAATCGAAATGAAAAAAGCTTCAACGAAGAAGACGGCGAAAATCGAGAACCGCAATGGCAGCGTCCTTCTGGAGCGCACCGACAAGGTAGTGACGAAGGACAAGGGCACGGTGCTCAAGGTGTTCGGACCGAGCTACAAGGTGAGCGCAATCCTGAACGAGGCGATGAACGAGGCGCGTGCCGCCGAGACCGGCCTTCCAGTCGCCAAGGTGCTGGAAGTCCTAAAGCTCCGCGAGCACTGGTGCATCCGCCGCGAGTGGATCGAGGGCGAGACGCTTGCCGACGTGATGGCGAAGGACAAGAAAAATCTCGTGAAGTACCTGAAAGAGTTCGTCGCGATCCAGTGCGAGATATTCAAGAAGACCTCGGAGCGCATGGGCAATCTCGCCGACAAGCTCGACAAGCAGATATCCGCTTCGCCGCTCCCGCGCGAGACGCGCTACGACCTGCACATGAAGCTCCAGAGCTATCCGCGCGGCAAGGCGCTCTGCCACGGCGACTTCAACCCGACGAACGTGATCATCACGCCGAAGGGCGACTGGCGCGTGATCGACTGGAGCCACGTGCGCCTCGGCGACCCGCTCGCCGACGTGGCGCG
>JAFPNP010000313.1 GCA_017411125.1 Kiritimatiellia bacterium | reverse complement strand
GAAGGCGTGCGTGGCCGTGCAGGATCCCCGTACCGGCCGGCTCGTCGGCGGGCTCACCGTGCGCGAGCTTGAACGCCGCGTGGCGAAGCTTCATGCCCCCGTTGCCGAACACAGGGCGGGCACCCCGGACATTCCTGACAGCTACATCAGGTCGCTCACCGACGAACTCCATCGCGCGCTTGGATGCGCCGTGCGTCTCACGAGTGGCATGACGCACGCGAACGGCAAGCACACCAAGGGAGTGCTAGAGATAGACTTTATCGACAATGACGATCTCGATCGCATCCTTGCGGTCATGGGCGTCAAGATGAATTGAATGTCTGGGAGAGGACCGCATCTTTTGAAAATCGCCGCTTGCGTTGCATCGGCGCTCGTGGCGGCCGCAGTTTCCGCTGGCGCAGTGTCATTTACCGAGGATGACGCCAAAATCGCGTACGAGACGGCTGACGCTTTCGTGCGGGAATGCACTCCGCGCCATTCGGGTACTTTGCGGGCGCGTCTGGCGGCGGAGTGGCTGCTGGACAGGGCAAGCCGCTGCGGGGCGGACGCCTCCATTGATTCCTTCCGTGACAAAACTCCATGCGGAGAACGCCTTTTCAGCAACGTGGTGATGGAGTTCAAGGGCACGCGCACCAACGCGGCTTGGATCGTGGTGATGTCGCATTTCGATACGCCCGCCACGGCGAAACAGCCCTGCGCAGGCGCGAACGACGGAGCGTCCACCAGCGGACTGCTCGTCGCGCTGGCCGGCGCGATACGCCGCTCCGGCCCGCATCCGGACAACATTGCGCTCGTGTGGACCGACGGCGAGGAATGTTGCAGGGCATACGGGCCGGACGACGGTTTCCACGGTTCGCGCCGCCTCGTCGCCAACTACCGCAAACTTGGGCGGCGCGTGAAGACCGCACTTTGCCTCGACATGCTCGGCGACAAGGATCTTGCCGTCGTCGTGCCGTCGAACTCAACGCCCGTGCTCAAGAAGCTTGCGCTCAAGGCGGCGGAAAAGGCCGGGCTGAAGGGGCTGCTCAAGGTGGACGAATCCATTGTGGTGTCGGACGACCATTCGGCGTTCCTTTCCGCCGGATGTCCTGCGATAAACTTCATAGACTTCAGTTACGGTCCCGGAAATTCATGGTGGCACACGCCTGACGACACTATGGCGAACGTATCGCAAGAATCCCTGTGCAAATCCGGCCGTCTCGTGGCAGCCTTCCTGAATGCCATCTGCTATAATTGATGTCCTGGCCCATATGTGGAGGAATTTCAGTTCGAGATTGCGCCGGCGCGCATCTTTTTAGCGGTGTCGGTGTCTGCGGCAGCGTCCGCCACGCCTATTTTCTTCAGAAGTTCGGGCGGCGCGAAATAACGTTTGACCGACACAAACTTGCGCAAGTCGGATGGCACGCTGATTTCAAGCGCCCGTGCCGCCAGCGGCTCAAGGAACGTAACCAGCCTCTTCGCGCCTATGAAACGTCCGGCCGCCACGGTCTTGCCGTCCGCGACAAGGCTCCATTCATGCATCTGTTCGCCGCACGAGAGGTCTTCCCTTAGCTCGACTATGTTGAATCGGCTTCCGGCGTCCTTTATTTCGTTTGCGAAGAGTTCGGCCTTTATTTGCCCGAACGTGCGCAGTTTTTCGCAGTCTTCTTCGTCCAAGATTCCGTCTTTGTTCGGTGCAATTCCTATGTTCATCGTGCCGCCGCGACCGACGGAAGTGAAGTATATTTTGGCAAGCGTATCCCCGTTCTTGCTCATGCCCTTGTGGCGCGCGTCGTAGAACCAGCGGCGTCGCAACGGGAAGTCGGCTTCGAACATTCTAAACCGGCTCGCGTCGCTGTGAGACGTGTTCGGCCGGATGACTCCGGCCTCGTTGCCTGGCCAGCTGAAGTCGCCGATTCCCATGAGGGTTATGCCGGGCTGGAGTTCCAGCAGCATCTTGGCAAGGCCGTCGTATCGATAGTATCCGTTCGGGATCCGACGCCGTTCCCTCGCGCCGCCGTAATAGCCGTCGCCGCCGTTCGCGCCGTCGAACCATGCTTCGAATATCTCGCCGTAGGCTCCTCCGCACAGTTCGCGGTATTGCGCATGGTAGGTTTCGACGTACTTTGGCGTCCCGTAGTCGGCGTTGTTCCTGTCCCACGGGGAGATGTAGATGCCGAACTTCAGCCCTGCGCGGCGGCATGCCGTCTCCATCTCTTTCACGCAGTCACCTTTTCCGCCACGGAACGGCGACTTGGAGATGTTGTACTCCGTCGTCTTCGTTGGCCACAGACAGAAACCGTCGTGGTGTTTCGCCACGAACACGATTCCTCCAATGCCGCCCGCTTTGCATGCGGATGCGATTTGGTCTGCATTGAATTTTGACGGATTCACTATCGCCGGCGAGGCGTCGCCGTAGCCCCATTCGCGTTCAAGATATGTGTTTGGCCCCCAGTGGACAATTGCAATCACCTCAGGTCCGTTCTTTATGCGGGCAAGCAGCTGCGTACTTGGCATAGGCGCCGCGAATCCGAACAGGCAGGCGCACGTCGCCATCAGGAAAATATTTCTCATGCGACTTATCCTCTTTTTTTTTATCGGCCACTTCACTTGCCGCCGGCTGGCGCGAAGCAGGTGCAGAAAATTGATCCCATGCCTTTTGCTTCCGCAAGCGGAACGAGCGTGCAGGTTGCAGAATCATAGCGGAACGTGCGCAGCACTCCGTCCATCTGGAACCCGACGGCAAATACTTTTCCGCCCGGAAGGACTTCGAAATCCCACGGAAACGCTCCGTTCAACTTTATGATGCCGCGTCGGGCAAGTGCGCCGGTCGTTCCGTCCACCGAGAATACCGCAATCGATTCGTGGCCGCGGTTCGAGCAGTAGAGTTCAGTCGCGTCGGCGGAAAGCTTGATCGCGGACGCCTTGGAGAAATCGGTGAATCCGTCCGGCGTGAGTTTGAACTGGCATACTGGCGTGAACGCGCCGTCGTCGTAGCGGTAGCTCGCCACGTAGTTGAGAAGCTCGAATATGACAAAGGCGAAGCGCCCGTTCGGATGGAATACGATATGGCGCGGCCCGGCGCCGGCGGGCGTTGTCGCGACATCGCGCACGAACTTCCCATTTTGGGCGGAATACAGTTTCATGCGGTCGGTGCCGAGGTCTATGATGCAGATGTATTTGCCGTCCGGTGTCACGCGGGCGCAATGGCAGTGCGGACGGTCCTGGCGTGGCTTGTTCGGCCCGGTCGGGTCTTCGGATACGATTCCGGCTAGCGTGTTTTCCGCGAACGTGCCGTCGTCTTTCAAGTCCACCCATCCGGCCGTGCCCTCGCCGTATTCTGCGAACACCAGCTTTTTCTCGTCCGGCGACATGGAGAGGTGGCATGGCGCAGGGCGGCCTGTCATGATTTTGCCAAGCCGTTCGGGCTTTTGTCCTGACGGGTCGAGCGCGTAGACCACCACTCCGCCGTTTCCGCCGCTTTTGACGGCGGGGTCGGCGAACGATGCGTAAAGGCGCGTGCGCGCGCGGTTTATCGCGATATAGGTTGTGTTGGCTTCCGGCAGCGTCCCGACGTGTTCGACGGCTCCGGTCTCTGCGTCCACTTTGACGATCTTGAGTGCGTCCGGAGCCGTGCCCGTGCTTGCGCCGACGTATCCCACAATCTGTTTGGCGCCGCCGAATGCGGCGACTGCCGTTGCGGCGACCGCCGCTGACAATGACAGCTTGTTCATGTTTTCTTCGGATTTCCGCATGGTTCGCGTCGCGTCATGTCGCCGGCGTGCCGGCTCCGGCGGATGCCAGCGGCGACAGCACCCCGCCGCACGCCCCCGGTTCGCCGGCGTAGAGAATCATTCCCTCGCTCACGCCGACGCTCATCTTGCGCGGCGCAAGGTTCGCCACGAATATGACTTCCTTGCCCACGAGCGCGGACGGGTCTGGATACGCCCCGCGTATGCCGCTGAATATCGTGCGCGTGCCAAGCGCCCCCGCGTCCAGCTCGAACTTCAGCAGCTTGGACGACTTGGGAACGATTTCGCAAGAACGCACCACTCCGATGCGGAGGTCGAGCTTCTCGAAGTCGCCGAATGCGATTTCCGGCTTCAGGGCCGGGGTTGACTCCGTCGCCTCGTTCTTCGCCGCTGTTTTCGCCTTGTTCTTGGAAGCGCGGCTTTCGTGGGCGACTTCGCCTGACTCCGCCGGTTTCACCTTCGCTTTTTCTACCATAGCCTCCACCTGCTTTGCGTCTATGCGGGTTGCGAGGTACGAGTAAGCGCCTATCGGGCGGCCTTCGACGGTTTTTGCGAGGTCG
>JAFPNP010000312.1 GCA_017411125.1 Kiritimatiellia bacterium | reverse complement strand
CTCTTCGCCGGGGAACGAAAAATCCCAGAATGCGATGCCGTCGGCGGGCAGGTTCTTGTGGTCGAGCCAGTAGTCCGCCGCCTTCATGGCGCGTTCAAGGTAGCGGCGCACGCGCGTTTCGCGGTACATCATGGTGAAGCCATAGATTCCCCATGCGTGGCCTCGCGCCCAAGTGCCTTCCACGTCGCCGCCCTGGCCGGAGAAATGGGCGCGGACGCGGCGAGTGACGGGGTCGTAGTCGAGGATGTGGTAGGCGCTGCCGTCGGGGCGGTAGTGGTGCGCGTCTGTAATGTCGGCCTGGCTGCGGGCTATCTTGTCCGATTCCGGGCTGCCGCCGTTCTTGGCGTCCCATTCAAGCAGTTCGAGGTTCATCATGTTGTCGATTATCACGACGTACTTGGGATTGAACATTTCGTCTTTTTTAGGGTTGTTCCAGCTGCGAATGAGGCCGAGACGGCGATCGTAGCGCGTGCGTAGCGCGGCGGAGGTGTCGTGCAGGAACTGCGCGTAGCGTGTATCGCCGGTGAGACGCAGGGCGTTTCCGGCGGAGCAGTAGGTGCGGAAGCCCACGTCGTGGTTGCTTGCGTCATGGCGCAGCGGCTCGATCAGCCGTTCGGTGTATGCGGTGGCCTGTTCCTTCCAGAAGGCGTCTTTCGTGTATTCGAAAAGATACCAGAGCGATCCGGGAAAGAAGCCGCTGCACCAGTCCTTTGGCGGAATCGCGACGAGTTTTCCGTTCTGGAAGCGTTTGGGGAACGTGTCCGGCTTGTGCGCCTTCATGGTCTCAAGCAGTGCGCGGTAGTGCGCCTCGGACTTCTCGAAAATGCCAGGCAGGTCTTTAAGCAGCTGTTCCTCGGATGGCGTTCCCGCCAACGTGCAAAACGCCGTCGCGACAAGCGCGACTATTGTGAGTTTCTTCATTTGCGTGTTCCTTTCAATGGTGGCATCGATGCACATTCTACCAAAATGTCGGCCATTGTGCAATTCGGTCGCCGCAAGGTGTGATGAAATATGAATGAGTCGCTGGATTTATGCAGACTCGCCAAAGGGATGCCGCGCTATCCCTATAGGAATATAATCACAAACACCCCACTTTATGCGCACAAAGTGGGGTGTTTATGCGCATAAAGTGGGGTGTTTGTGTGCATAAAGTGGGGTGTTTGTGATTATATCCCCTAAGGCATTTTCTGCCGCCCCTATAGAGGCGAAACGCATCCATGATCCAGCGGCTTGCCCATCCGCCATTCACGTCGGGCGTCGCTTCTTCATGGATGTTGCCGAAATACGCGGGGTTTGGTACACTATACGCGACATGACACAAGAAGAAATCGAAGCGAAACTCAAAGACGTGATCGTTTCGTCGCTGGCTCTCGAGGACGTGGCGGCTGAGGACATACAGACCGACGCCCCGCTCTTCGGCGACGGACTCGGCCTCGACTCCATCGACGCCCTCGAACTCGGCATGGCCGTGAAGAAGGCGTTCGGCGTCACGTTCTCGTCCAATCCAGCCGACAACAGGAAAACGTTCCATTCGGTCAAGACGCTGGCCGAATACATCGAACGGCAAAACAAGGCCAAATGACATGACCGAAGAGGAAATACAGAAAACCGTCACGGACATCCTCGTGAACGACTTTGAATGCGATCCGGCGAAACTCGTTCCGGACGCCAACCTTTTCTCCGATCTCGACCTTGATTCTATCGACGCCGTAGACCTCGTCGTGCGGTTGCAGCAGGAGACGAAGAAGAAGGTCGATCCCGGCGATTTCCGCCAGATACGGACATTGCGCGACGTCGTGCAGGCCGTCGATAGACTTGTCAACGGATGAGATGGTCTCCGCCGTTTTCGCAATCCTGTTCGGCGTATCGCTGCTGCCGGGACGCAAACCGCTGTGTTTGCGTTTCGCCGAACGGTTGTCTGGCGGAATAATGCCGGAGGGGGCCGAACGGTACTGCCGGCGCCTGACATGTATATGGTTCGCCGTGCTGCTCGCCAACTCCGCAGCGTGTGCCGCGCTGGCGTGGATGTTTGGCGCGTATGCCGGAGGATTGGCGGCCTGTGCGCTCTCCGCTGCGGTTGTTGGCGGCACGTTCGCTATTGAAGGACGGGTGCGTGCGCGGCGTTTCTCCGTGACGTTCAGGACATCAGGCTCCACCGGCACGCCGAAGACGATCGTGAAGACGTTCGCCTCGCTTGCTAAGGAAGTCGCGTTCCACCGTGCCAGGCTTGGTTCCGTCCTCGCGCAGAGGCCGCTGTTCCTTTCGACCGTCGAACCGCACCACATGTACGGGCTCCTCTGGCGCGTGATGCTGCCCAAGGCCGCCGGATGCAGGGTGGATCCTGATGTCATACTCACGCCGGAGGCGCTTGTGGAGAAGATGCGTGGGGCGGAGTCGGTGTTTCTCGTCACGACGCCGGATTTCCTCGAACGGTTCACGGCATACGCGGACCAGTACGACGTGCCGCGGAACGTGGCGGAGCTGACGACGTCCGGCTCGCTTCTCACGGCGGAGGTCGCCGCCGCGGCGCACCGCGTGTTCGGGCGCGCGCCTCTTGAGATTTTCGGCAGTACGGAGACGGGCGGCGTGGCGGAGCGGAGACAGGAGGCAGGCGGGGAACGGTGGTCGGTTTTCGATCCAGTGAAGGTTTCGTGCGACGGGAAAGGCCGCCTCGTCGTCGCTTCGCCGTTCTCATGCGCCAGGCGTTTTACGATGGGAGACGGGGTTGAGCTTGCGGCGGACGGACGAAGTTTCGCGTTGCTTGGACGCACCGACCGCCTTGCAAAAATCGCCGGTCAGCGCGTGTCGCTGCCGGAGATGGAAATCGGAATGAAGTCTTTCCTGGAAGTATCCGAAGCGGCGCTTTGCGTCTTGGACGGACGTCACGGGCCTTTCCTCGGCGCGGCGGTGGTGCCGCGGAAGAGCTGGGCCGGCCTCAAGACGCTGGGCAAGCGGGCATGCGCACGTTCGCTGCGTTCGGAGTGCCTTGGGATTTTTCCGAAGGGCGCCGCGCCAAGGAAGTTCCGCTTCGTGCATGCGCTGCCCCGCAACGCGCAGGGAAAGGTTCGCGCCTCCGCAGTGCGCGCAATTCTGGAATCGGATTTCCTCGAACCGTTCTGCGAGAACGAGTCGCGCACGACGGATTCATATTCCGCCGACCTCACGTTCGATCGCGACGCTCCGTATTTCAATGGGCATTTCCCCGCAGCCGCAGTACTGCCCGGCGTTGTCCAGCTCGGTATGGCGGTCAGGCTCGCCGAGGCGTTCACGGGAATGGAGCGCACGCCCAAGACCGTGAAGAAAATGAAGTTTTCGCACGTCGTCCTGCCCGGCGAAACGGTGCGCTTCACGCTTGCCAGAACGGGGGACGATGAATTCCAATATGAATACAGGAAAGGGGACGTGCCATGCGCAAGTGGCGTTTTGTGTTTCTAGCCGCGCTCGCGGTTGCGGCGGCGCAAGTGAATGCGGATTCCGCAGCGCCTTTTGAGCTTCCGGAT
>JAFPNP010000311.1 GCA_017411125.1 Kiritimatiellia bacterium | reverse complement strand
GTCGTGAGCGCGCCGGGTTCGAGGCCGAACGCCTCGCCGAGCGCCACGCGCACGGCCGGGGCGATCTGCACGAGGCAGGTCTTCTCGGTGTCGCGCAGCGCGGCCCAAACCTTGGCCGTCTCGTCGTTCTCGTAGATTGCGCCCACGGGGCAGTGCGCGGAGCACTGGCCGCACTTGATGCAGGGCGACTCCGCGAGCGGCACGCCGGCGGCGGGCTGCATAACGGTCTTCTCGCCGCGGCCGATGAACTCGAGCGCCCACACGTTCTGCATCTCCTGGCAGACTTCCGCGCAGCGTCCGCACTTGATGCACTTGTCCGGATAGAGGACGATGGACGGCGTGGACTTGTCCGGCTCGTGGTGGATCACTTCCTTCGGGAACGGATTTTCGCGGATGCCGAAGTCGGCGGCGAGGTTCTGGAGCTCGCAGTTTCCGGAGCGCGGGCACTGCAGGCAGTCGTTCGGATGGTTGGCGAGGATGAGCTCGAGCACGGTCTTGCGAACCTGGACGATGTCGGGATCGTGCGTGACGATGTGCATGCCGGCCGTCGCCTCGGTGCAGCAGGCGCGGAGGAGCTTGGGGCTCGGAACGAGCTTGCCGTTGTCCGCCGGGTTGCGGCTGGGGACGAGCTGGCGCACCACGCAGATGCCGCAGCTCGCGCCCGCCCGGAGGTCCGGGTGGTAGCAGAGCGTCGGGATCTTGATGTGCGCGGCCTTGGCGGCGTTGAGGATCGAGGTGCCCTTCGGCACTTCGACGGTCTTGCCGTTGATTTCAAGGGTGATCATTTCGGTGTTTTCCATTGACTAAAGCCTTTCTTTCTAGACGTCTAGGATTCTAGGTCTCTAGACAGTTCCTTACCCGTGAGAGATCGCGCCGAATTTGCAGGTCTGCTCGCACTGGCCGCACTTGATGCACTTCGACTGGTCGATCTCGTGCGGCTGCTTCACCGTGCCGGAGATGGCGCCGGCGGGGCACTTGCGGGCGCACATCGTGCAGCCCTTGCACTTCGCGGGGTCGATCTTGTACTGGATGAGCTTCGAGCACTTGCCGGCGCGGCACTTCTTGTCCTTGATGTGCTCCATATACTCGTCCATGAAGTACTTGAGCGTGGACTTGACGGGGTTGGAGGCCGTCTGGCCGAGACCGCAGAGGGACGCCTTGCACATCGCGTCGGATATGGCCTCCATCTGCTTTATGTCGTCCTCGGTGCCGCGTCCGTCGGTGATCTTGTTGAGGTAGTTGAGCAGCTTGCGCCCGCCGATGCGGCAGGGAGCGCACTTGCCGCAGCTCTCGTCCACCGTGAAGTCGAGGTAGAACTTCGCGATGTCCACCACGCAGTCCGTCTCGTCCATGACGATGAGGCCGCCCGAACCCATGATGGAGCCGATCTTGGCGAGCGACTCGTAGTCGATGGGCGTGTCGAGGAACTGGGGCGGGATGATGCCGCCGGAGGGTCCGCCCGTCTGGGCCGCCTTGAACTGATGCCCGCCGCGGATGCCGCCGCCGATGTCGAAGATGATCTCGCGCAGCGTGGTGCCCATCGGCACTTCGATGAGGCCGGAGTTGTTCACCTTGCCCGTGAGCGCGAACACCTTCGTGCCCTTGGTCGTCGCGGTGCCGATCTTGTTGAACCAGTCCGCGCCCTTGTTGATGATCACCGGGATGTTCGCTAGCGTCTCGACGTTGTTGATGACCGTCGGACGGCCCCAGAGGCCCTTGACGGCCGGGAACGGCGGACGCGGCTTCGGCATGCCGCGGTTGCCCTCGATGGACTGCAGAAGCGCGGTTTCCTCGCCGCAGACGAACGCGCCGGCGCCGAAGCGCAGTTCGATGTCGAACGAAAAGCCGCTGCCGAGGATGTCGTCGCCCAGAAGGCCCAGCTCGCGCGCCTGCTTGATGGCGATCTGGAGGCGCTCGATGGCGAGCGGATACTCCGCGCGGATGTAGATGAAGCCCTTGGACGCGCCGATGGCGTAGCCGGCGATCGTCATCGCCTCGAGGATGGAGTGCGGGTCGCCCTCGAGCGTGGAGCGGTCCATGTACGCGCCGGGGTCGCCCTCGTCGGCGTTGCAGACCATGTACTTCTGCCCCTTGGGCTGCTGCATGGCGAACTTCCACTTCATGCCGGTGGGGAAGCCCGCGCCGCCGCGGCCGCGCAGGCCGGACTTCAGTATCTCCTCGACCACCTGCTCGGGCGTCATCTCGAAGAGAACCTTCTCGATGGCCTTGTAGCCGTCGCGGGCGATGTAGTCCTCGATCTTCTCCGGATCGATGATGCCGCAGTTGCGCAGCACGATGCGGTACTGCTTCTGGTAGAACGGAATGTTCGCCTCGGCGACGAGCTTCTTGGCCTGCTCCGGATCGTAGCAAAGGCGCTGCACGACGCGGCCCTTGACCAGATGCTCCGCGACGATCTCCTTGACGTCCTTCTCGTGCACCTGCACGTAGAACGTGCCCTGCGGGAGGATCTTGACGATCGGGCCCTGCTCGCAGAATCCGAGGCAGCCCGTCACGACGACCTGCACCTTGTCCTTGAGGCCGGCGGCCTCCAGCTCCTTCTTGAACGCTTCGACGACGGCGGTTCCGCCGCCGGAACAGCACGCGGTGCCGCCGCAGACGAGTACGTATGATTCAAATGCCATTTTGCTTGCTCCTTGAAAGTCAGGCGTTCTTCACGATGTCGATCGACGGGCGGTCCAGTATCTTGTCGTCGATCAGCTGGTGGCCGACGATGTGCTTCTCGACGACGTCCTTCGCCGTGGCGGCGTCCACGTTGCCGTAGATCACCGTCGGCATGCCCGGAACGACGACCTCGACGGTCGGCTCCGAGTGGCAGAGGCCCATGCAGCCCGTCTGGCGGATGAGCACGTTCGTGAGGTTCTTCTCGTTGATCGCGTTCACGAGCGCCGTGAACGTGTCCTTCGCGCCGGCGGCGATGCCGCACGTGCCCATGCCGACGATCACCTGCACGTCCTTGTTGGACGCGTCGCGCATTTCCATTTCCTTCTGCTTCTCGCCGCGCATCCTGCGCAGGTCTTCAAGAGTGAGTTTCGCCATTGTGTTTCTCCTTTGCCTTTCTCAGCCGCGCTCGCGGTACTGCTTGATGATGCCGTCGACGTCCTTGGACGAGAGCTTGCCGTGGACTTCGCCGTTCACCACGGCCACCGGCGCGAGGCCGCAGCAGCCGAGGCAGCGGACGGCCTCCACGGAGAACATCCCGTCTTCGGTCGTCGCGTTGAGGCCCACGCCGAGCTTGCGCTCGAACTCCTTGATGATGTCGTCGCCGCCGCGCAGGTAGCACGCCGTGCCGAGGCAGACCTGCACGTTGTACTTGCCGGCCTTCTGCAGACGGAAGAAGTTGTAGAACGTGACCACGCCATATATCTTGGCGAGCGGCACGTCCAGGATCCTGCTCGTCTCGATGGCGATTTCGCGCGGAATGTAGCCGTACGTCTGCTGGACGCGGTGAAGCACCATTATCAGGTTGCCCGGCTTCGCCTTCCACTCCTCGATGAACGCCTTCAGTTCGGGCGTCATCGTCTCTAGCTGTTTGCTCATGTTTTCTTTTCCTTCGGTTGTGGACTGAAATCCTCTTCTCACGGACGCATGGTATTATCTCACACATGCCCTTTGTTAGGCAAGTATAAGTTGAAAGGCCACCCTCCCGGGAGGGCGCGTGTCCTCACGCGCCGCACAGTAGGGCGCGGCGGCTTAAGGATAAGCCGCCCTGCCATGGTAGGGCGCGGCGTCCTCACGCGCCGACGAATTTTGTTTTTGAAACAACCAAGACAACTCTCAAAAACAACTTTGCCTTTCGGACGCGCCTTGAACTTCGCCGACGGCCTTGTTCAAGTTCCGTTCGCAGAAAAAAGTTGTTTTTGAAAGTTGTCTTGGTTGTTTCCATCAAATCCATCGCCGCATGGCACCAGCGTGCCATATTTCCACGCCGTTGGAGCGCGGCGCGAAACCGCCGAGATCGAGCCGCGCCCATTC